>JAGVBM010000095.1 GCA_020059765.1 Bacillota bacterium | reverse complement strand
GTGGTGATTGCGGTGGAGGCAGACCGGTCGCGGATCGAACGGCGCATTCAAACCCGATACTGCGATGTGCGGGCGGAGACGCTGGAGGATGCATTGTCGCATGCCGCGGAAGCTGTGGCAAAAGGGCAGCCCTTGTCCATCGGTCTGGTCGGCAACGCCGCCGAGATTTTTCCGGAGTTTGTGCGGCGGGGAATCAAGCCCGATTTTGTCACCGATCAGACATCCGCTCATGACCCGCTGAACGGGTATATCCCGGCGGGAATGAGTCTGGAAGAGGCGGCTGCAATGCGATCCGCCGATCCGGATCACTATGTTCGACTGGCCCGGCAATCGATGAAAACCCATGTGCAGGCGATGCTGGATCTGCAGCAGATGGGAGCTGTGGTGTTTGACTACGGCAACAACATCCGGCAGGTGGCATTTGACGAAGGAATAACGGACGCCTTTTCCTTCCCCGGGTTCGTACCCGCTTTTATCCGCCCTTTGTTTTGCGAAGGAAAGGGGCCTTTCCGCTGGGCGGCCTTGTCGGGCGATCCGGAAGACATTCGCAAGACGGATGAGCTGATCCTGCGGCTGTTTCCGGAAAACGAGCCGCTTCGCCGCTGGATTACGATGGCCGGGGAAAAAGTCGCTTTTCAAGGACTGCCGGCCCGGATTTGCTGGCTCGGCTACGGCGAACGGGCCAAATTCGGCCTCGCATTAAACGATATGGTGAAAAATGGCGAGCTGTCCGCCCCGATTGTGATTGGACGCGACCATCTGGACAGCGGATCGGTGGCTTCTCCCAACCGGGAGACAGAGAGCATGCGGGACGGTTCCGACGCGGTAGCCGACTGGGCGGTGCTGAACGCTCTGCTGAATACGGCGGCGGGAGCCTCTTGGGTGTCGTTCCATCATGGGGGCGGTGTCGGGATGGGCTATTCGCTGCATGCAGGCATGGTCGTGGTCGCCGACGGCAGCGACGAGGCGGCGGAACGGCTGCGCCGCGTACTGACCACTGACCCCGGCATGGGCATTATCCGCCATGCGGACGCTGGATATGAGCAGGCGAAGGAAGCGGCGGACCACCATCAGATCCGGATTCCGATGGATGAATGGGATACGGAGGGACGCGAATGACGACACATCCAATCGACTTATTGCTGACAGGAATCGGCACCCTGGTGACACCCTTGGGCATTCGGCCGCTCCGGGGCACGGACATGCAGCAAGTCCAAACGATCCATCGGGCGGCGGTGGCGATTCGCGGGAAGACAATTGTCGCCGTTGGGACGGAACACGACGTTCTGCGTCAGATTGAAAAAGTTCCGGTGCTGCAAACCGTCGATCTGGAAGGAAGACTGGTAACCCCCGGACTGGTCGATCCCCACACCCATCTGGTGCACGGCGGGTCGCGAGAAAACGAGCTGTCCTTAAAACGGGCGGGTGTCTCCTATCTGGAGATTCTTGCCCAAGGCGGCGGCATCCTGTCTACCGTCCGGGCCACCCGTGCCGCCTCCCCGGCGCAATTGCTTACGCAAGCGACCCGCAGTTTGAACGAAATGCTGCTGCAAGGGGTTACAACGGTGGAAGCGAAAAGCGGGTATGGTTTGACCGTGGAAGACGAGCTGAAACAATTGGAGGTGGCCCGCAAACTGCACGAATTCCATCCGGTCGACGTTGTCAGCACATTTCTCGGGGCGCACGCGATACCGGAAGAATACAAGGCGAATCCGGAAGGCTATGTGCAGCTTGTGATTGAACAAATGCTGCCGGCTGTGGCGGAACGGGAACTTGCGGAGTTTTGCGATGTGTTCTGCGAAGAGGGGGTGTTTACAGCGGATCAGTCGCGGCGAATTTTGCAAGCGGCCCAATTCTTGGGCATGACCCCAAAGCTGCATGCGGATGAAATTGAATCACTCGGCGGAGCCGAATTGGCCGCCGAAGTGGGGGCGATTTCGGCGGAACATCTGCTGGCGGCGAGCGATGCAGGGCTGGCGGCCATGGCTGCAGCAGGCACGATTGCAGTGCTGCTGCCGGGCACGTCTTTCAATCTGGGAGCGGCGCCTGCCCGCGCCCGTGACATGATCGACCGTTTCCATCTTCCTGTCGCGCTGGCCACCGACTACAATCCGGGATCCAGTCCGACCGAATCGATCCAATTGATTATCGCATTGGCCTCTCTCAAGCTGAGAATGACGCCGGAAGAAATTCTGACTGCGGTTACCTTGAATGCGGCAAGCGCAATCGGACGAGCGCAGGAAATCGGTTCTGTCGAACCGGGAAAACGGGCGGATCTGGCAGTGTTTGACGCCCCCAACTTGGCCTATCTGCCCTACCATTTTGGCATTAACCATACCTTTGCCGTCGTCAAAAACGGTCGGGTCGTCGTCTGGGAAAGGAGACGGGTTTGATGGAAATCCCCTTTTTATACAGTCCGGAACAAGCCGCTTTTCGCGATCGCTTGGAGACAAAAGTTTCCCACTGGCTGCGTCCTTGGGACGGAGCGGAATCGGTTCTTGCGGCGGTGATCGGCGTCCCTTTGTCGAAGTCTTCCATCTCGCACAGCGGAGCCTCGATGACGCCGGCAGCGGTGCGTGCCGCTTTCAAGTCCTTCACGACCTATTCCCTCGACTATCAGGTGGATCTCAGTCAACTGCCGGTTCGCGATCTGGGGGATATTGCCATGCATGTGACGGACATCCCCGCCTCGCACAAGCGAATTGAAGAAACGATGCGCGGCGTGTACAGCAAGTTTCCGGGATTGCTGCCGATCTTGATCGGCGGCGACCATTCGATCTCCGCCCCTTCCGTTCGCGCATTCAAAGACCGGTATCCAGGGAAAATCGGCATCATTCATTTCGATGCCCATCATGACGTGCGCAACCTGGAAGACGGCGGTCCTTCCAACGGAACCTCGTTCCGCCAACTGCTGGAAGAGGGCGTGGTGGATGGTGCCAATCTGGTGCAGATCGGCATCCGGGGGTTCATGAATGCCCGCGCCTATCACAACTATGTGACGGAGCGGGGAGTCACCGTTTTTTCCGCACGGGACGTACGGCGGATCGGCATGGCCGAGATTATGAAGCAGGCGCTGCAAATCGCGGGCAACGGGACGAGTGCCGTTTATGTGAGTTTTGACGTGGACGTAATCGATCAGGCGTATGCACCCGGCTGTCCGGCGATCGGTACGGGCGGCATGAATCCTTGGGACGTCATGGATGCGCTGCACCAGTTGGGAACTTGGCCGCAGGTGCAAGGGATCGATTTCGTCTGCATTGATCCAACGCAGGACGTCCGAAATATAACCTCTCGTTTGGCGGTGCAATTTATGTTAACATTTCTAACAGGGGTGGCGTTACGATCACCTGAAACTAAATAAAAATTAAATTTTTTGTAAGCTATACTGACACAAACAATTGTAGCCTCTTTTCACGCCTGCTATGCTGTAGACAACCGCATGAGACACAGCATTCGTCGCACCAACTTCCTCACATTCCAAATCTCAATCCACATTCGGAATTGACTTGAAACGGAGGGGATGTATGAAACCAAAAACCGGCATTGTTCTGAAGGCGCTGGTTTCGTTTCTGAACGGTGCCGCGCTCTTCCCCACGAACCAACATGTGGTTCAAATTCTCTTGAATGATCGTAAACGCGACTGGCCAATCGAGGATCCCTACGAAGATTGGCGGTTGAAGTACCTCCACCCCTAAAACTCTCTTCTTTTTCAGGCCTTCCGTCGTTGGAAGGTCTCTTTTTTTGTTTTTTTTGCAGGAAACATCATCCAAGTCGCCTGCCGAACTTCCTGTCAATTACTCATAGAATTCTTGCAATTAAAGTTTATTTAGTATCAAACAGAACGAATGTTCGTGATATAATAGAAACATACAATAGTATGGCACTCAAGGGTCGGTCGGCTCATTCCCCATGAAAGGGGGTGGGGCCAATGACGGTATATGAAGCGTTAAACCTGATGTTTGTTTTCGGGATGTTAATCGTGAGTATGCTGTCATTTACCAAAAAGAAATAACCGCCCCTTGAGCAATGAGAGAGCGGTTATTTCCTGCTTTCCTAGTAGCTGGCCCCCTTATAGGGCGACTATTGTATGTGGCCGATGGTTGTTCTCAGCAACCATCGGCTTTCCTTACTTTACGAATCATGATTCCCGTTTATGCATAAATCTTAACACATCCGTTCACTGCAAGCAAATGGAAGTCACGATAACTTTTGAACTTCTCGACTGAAAAGGAAAATTCAGCCATACTATAGAAATAGTAGACGTGGCGCATCATTATTTACTATGGGGGTACTTATGAATAAAGAACTGAGCATGGTGTGGGACTTGGACGTATTCTTTCCGGGAGGCAGCGATTCGGAAGCGTTTGTCGGATTTCTCGGCCAATTGCAAACGGATATCGAAGCCCTCCAGCAACGAATCAACAATCTGAATGTTCCTCGAAACGCTGGGGAAACGGCAGAGTTCAAAAGCGTGATTTTACTGGCGCAAGACATTGAGACCCGTTTGCGGGAAGCGTCTGCCTTCACTGAATGTCTGACGGCGCAAAACACGAAAGATGACAAAGCGAAACTGCTGTACGGAAGGATCGTTCAATATAGCGGGGCTTATTCATCGGCTATGATCGGCTTGGATGAGCGAATTCTGCAAGTTCCGCAAGACGTGTGGGAAGCGCTGCTGGCCGAAGAGGAGATTCGTCCGATCGCGTTTCCAGTCAACGAACGACGGATCCGCTCCGCCGAAAAGCTGGCGCCGGAACGGGAGGTGTTGGCAAACGATCTGGCGGTGGACGGGTATCACGCATGGTCAGAACTGTACAGTTCCGTCGTCGGCCGGATTGTGATCCCTTTTGAAAAAGACGGTCAGTTGCAGGATCTGTCTGTCGGTCAGGCTAGCAACCTGCTGTATCATGCGGATCGTGCGGTACGGGCAGGCGTCTTTGCCAAATGGGAAGAGGCCTGGAAAGACTCAGCCGAATTGTCTGCACAAGCGTTGAATCATTTGGGCGGATTCCGCTTGAACCTGTATCGTCACCGGGGGTGGGATTCGGTTCACAAGGAACCCCTTGATTTGAACCGGATGTCGGCCGCAACACTGCAGGCGATGTGGGATGCGATCGATCAAAACAAAGACAAGCTCGTTTCTTAT
>JAGVBM010000230.1 GCA_020059765.1 Bacillota bacterium | reverse complement strand
CCGATGTCTTCGTTCGTCAATCCCTTTGATTGCTTCAGACGATCAATATTATGACCAATTACCTTCGCAATGTCTTCCATCAATACACACCTCCTCTTTTATCAGAGTATCATGTTAAAAATATTTTCCTTTTCCACATTATATTATACGTATAATGTAAAGAACAGTTTCTTGTCCTTGACTCCAAGAAAAAAACCTTCAGGAACTCGATCTGGGGGTTCTGCCTGTTTTGGTCAGGCCGGAAGTCGGACTCAAGCGTCAGACGAACCTTTTATAAAATTGGATTTCGGCTCTCAAATCCCGGCAATTCGGCAATTGCAACGTTCTGTCCCGTTCCGGAAAGATTTCAACGACCTGTGCATCTTCTGTTCTCCCGGAGGTTTTAAGAAGATTCCCTTGTCTATCAATGATTCGACTCTCTCCACGGAAACGATAGGTCATCTCGTCGTTGCTTTCCGACCCTATGCGGTTGGCACAAACCCAGTATATTCCGTTTTCCATGGCCCGCACTTTTACGACATCCAACGTAGATTCACTCATAATGTTTGCCGTATGCACAATGATTTGGGCACCCTTTGCTGCAAGCGTCCTGCTTGCTTCAGGGAGCCAACACTCAAAACAGATGATCACCCCTACCTGTACCCCATTAATATCGAAGATCTCCAAATTCTCCCCCTGCGAAAAGAGTCTTTTCTCATCGTCGGGGAGATGGATTTTCCGGCGCTTTCCGATGTATCCGTTCGGTCCTACGAGGACGGCGGTGTTGTAGTATTGACCATCTTCCGCTTCCAGGATGGAACCGATGATATGACAGTTGTTATTCATGGATATTCGCACGAGTTGATTGCACGTATACCCGTTTGGGATGGGTTCTGCTTGCGCAGCCACTTCTTCCTGATCTGAAAAAAGAATTCCCGTCGTAAACAACTCAGGCAATACCAGCAGATCTACCGTTATTCCTTGTAATGCCTTCTCCAGTTTCGCAAGGTTATACTCTTTGTCACCAAATTTTACGTCGAACTGATAATATCCAATTTTCATGAATGGATCGCTCCCTCGAAAGCTGTTATCATAATTCGATGAACTTGATGAGCATCTTCCACATTTGCCAAGCGAATCATCAAATAGTCCCCCAAACCCGGCCCTGACATTCGCTCCTCAACAAATCATTTCCGGCAGCGACATCCGAATAGGCAAACATCACATATGTACTCTACGCCAACAGATTCAATTTGAAAAAATCGACTGTTCGTTGGATGATCACTCTTGATCGTTCATTGTCATCCATTACATCAAAAGCGTGATGGCCAGCAGGATGTGTCATAACATCAAGGGTTAAATTACGAGACAAACCTGCATGAATAAACTCATCGATTGAATCATTAAAAATGGCCTTGTCGAGCCCAGCTTTTACGACGAGCATTGGAGGGGGATTTAATGTGCTGTTTTTCAGATGATGCGTGGGAGAGAATTCTCTGGAAACCTCCTCACCAAGCTCTTCTCTCAGCTCCGGGATATGTTCCAGATTCATTAAGGTGTAGTACGCTGCAATTGCTTTTACATTTTTACCCGAATCACGAAGTATCGGAGACAGACAAGCGGGTCCTCCGGCAGAACAAACCCAAACACCAATACGTCGCCTCCAAAAACAAATGAATTTCCATTATTTATCATTAGGCGTGTTCAGGTAAAATTCCTTCAATGTGTTGCCTTCCTCTTTGCATAACTTCAAAAAAATTCGGCTATAAATGTCATAACAGGGGTTTTAGTTCGCTTGCAGTTTTACCTTGCAGTTTTCTTTCAGTTTGATTATGATGGGAGGTGAAAGGGGTGAATTTCGTGTCTATTTCTTATGAAGAGCAACAAATTTTTGAACGGGTGGCAGACATTCTTGGAAGCGATCCAGAGAAAGCGGGCGTCACCGTAAAGGTTTTGTTTAACTTCATTAAACGTACCACTCCCGTTCATATTGAGCTTCAGAATAACGTGCAGGTAATTCTGGAACAACGTCAATATCAGGCGGCCGATCCTGTCATCTATCAAGAGCTGCGAAAACTATGGCATATTCTCCTTGAGGTCGCTCAAGAGGAGGAAGTTGGGAGAACCTATACAACCGGACAATTAGCCAAATTTTTCGGGGTGAGCATTACCACAATCAACAATTGGATATCTGCAGGGCGATTTCTTGGTGTCGAACGACCAGAGCGAAACAAACAGGTCCGAATTTCCGAGAATACCCTTTGGATGTCTCCAACAAATGAGACCATCTCAATCCGAAATATTATTGAAACTTATGAACAAAATCAGAAGAATTTGAAACTAAAAGATGAGTACGAAGATAATCTTGAACGAATCCGATATATCGTAAACACTATCGATTTCTTTGAGAAACGGTATGGAGGACCATTTCAACAAGTTGTAGAAACAAAAGGAAATCCGGAGGACTCAGATGACTGGATTTGGGCGAGAGAAGGAAAAGAATGGCGATTCTTGTTGAAAGAAATCGGTGATTTAGGGTCGGCAACGATCCCTCCAATTTGGAACTGTTGAAGAAACAATTTGGTCATGCGATCCAATTCATTCATGATCATGACAGCACAGGCCTGAAAAGCTCTGCCTTCGCCCAAAGAGCAACTATTGTGTTTCTAGACGGATCCAAGTTGTATGTAACGGAAAATTTGAATAAGCTCAAAAAATCGAAGCATATTGGTACGACTGGGTCGCTGCAGACGGCAAAACTATTTTGGCGAAATACCACGCTGAACCCCATAACGAT
>JAGVBM010000077.1 GCA_020059765.1 Bacillota bacterium | reverse complement strand
TCTTTATGTTCTTTCGGCACTTTGCGGCTCATCAGCAGATAAGCCAACAGAGGAACGACCGTCACTGCCACCAGCAGCGAAGCCAACAGCGAGAACACGACGGTCAAGGCAAAGGGAGCAAAGATTTTGCCGATGATTCCGCTCAGCATTCCCAACGGAGCGAACACCGCTACCGTCGTAACCGTCGAGGAAGTAATCGCATTGCCGACCTCTTTCGTCGCTTCTAGAATCAATTCTTTCGAGACTTTTTCCGTTTGCAGACGTCGTACAATATTTTCGATCACCACAATGCTGTCGTCCACCACTCGGCCGACTGCAACGGCCATACCGCCCAATGTCATGATGTTCAGCGTAATGTCGGTAAAATATTGCAACAGGGACATCGCCACAAAGATCGACAGTGGAATCGAAACGATCGCAATCAGCGTCGCCCGGATGTTGCGCAGGAACACCAGGATCAGAATCGATGCGAACACCGCCCCCAACAAGCCTTCCCGCGCCATGCCGGAGACAGATCGCTTGATGTCGTTGGCCGTGTCATATATGACGTCCATTTTCACTTTGTCGCTGTCTTGCGTATATATCTTCAACTGTTCCATGACGCGCTCCGACACGTCCACCGTATTGGCATCCCCATTCTTGATCACGTTGACCGCGATACTGGGATTGCCCTGCACGCGGGAAATCGTTTCCCGCTGCTCGCTTCCTTGTCTCACTTCCGCAATGTCTTGCAGACGGACTTCCGGCATTGGAAGAATGACCAGGTTTTTCAGTTCGTCAATCGATTTGACCCGCCCGGTAATTTGCACCGGCTGGATGATTTTGTCAAAGGTGACCTCCCCTAGAGGAATGGCCAGATTCATCGCTTGCAGAACCTGACTGACCTGCTGATAGGACACTTTCTTTTCCGCCATTTTGTTGGCATCCAGCCGGATGTACAGATGCTCGGACTGCAAGCCCAAAGTCTCGACCTTTCCGACGCCTTCCAACCCTTCTAATGCAGGAACAATCCTGTTTTTCACAATGTCTTGCAATTCGGCATCCGTCGTGCCTTCTTTTGCCGTAATAGCCGTATAGATCATCGGCCCGCTTTCAAAGGAAATCTTGGTAACCTTCGGTTTCTCCACATCGGACGGCAAGCGTACGTTATTGATCGCTTCCTCGACTTTCCCTTTCATTTCGTCCATATTTGCTTCAAACGGAAACTCCAGAGTAATGGCAGAGATATTCGTCGCCGAGCTGGAAAGAACCGTTTTGATGCCTTGGACATTTTTCAACGCGTTCTCCAGCGGCAAACTGATCTGGTTCTGCACTTCTTGCGGCGAAGCACCCGGGTACACGGCTGTCACGAACAG
Organism: Bacillota bacterium; assembly: GCA_020059765.1. Classification (GTDB taxonomy): domain Bacteria; phylum Bacillota; class Bacilli; order Tumebacillales; family Effusibacillaceae; genus Effusibacillus. The sequence goes on along the minus strand of JAGVBM010000077.1, from coordinate 3,605 downwards.
ATAGGGAATCGAAATATCCGGCATCGATTCCTGCTTGAATTTGGTTGCCGAATAGATTCCGCCAAAAGTGATCAACACAATCAGAAGGATGATCGCAATCGGATTTTTTAGGCTGAATTTTGACAAGAATGACATATGGTTCTCTCCTCCTTCATTTACCGTATTTCGTCGTCAAACAGTCGCTTTCGTCGTTTTTCCCATTCTTCCTCAAAGCCTTCCAGCTTTTCAAACAGAAGTTCATACAGCGCTTTGATCTCTATGAATCTTCGTTTGGCGATTCGATAAGAATCTGCCGAATTCGCCGATTCCCCCTGCAGATTGGAAAATTCCGGCACCACCTTCTGCAGGAATTGCTGAAACGAGCGCAACTGCTGTGTGCTTTCCTGTACCACGGTCATTCCAAAATCGTCCCGGATCTGATAATAGTCGCGCCGATCATTATTGCGTGCCAGTTTGAAGCAGAGTCCTTGCTGCTCCAGAGTTCTGACCTGGACACTGACAGCCGCTTTGGTGACTTGCAGGCGTTCCGCCATTTCCTGCAGGCTGAGAGGTTCCGACGAGAACAGCAGCAATCCGAAAATACGCCCTACCAACGGACTGAAGCCTCCCCGCTCAAATGTCAACGCCATCTGGTCATTCACATAATTTTGCAGTTCATCGATCGATTTCATGCTTCCCCCGTCTTCTTCCATCATCAAGTATGTTCAGATCGTTAACAACAATCTTAACTATAAAAATGTCAGGCCCGTTTTGTCAATAGACCAAAAAACGCACGCGACCTGTCGGTCGCGCGCGAACCGGTCTAGAATCCGACTGTTCACTCGTGCAAAAATCTGGACATGTTTCGCTGAATCCAATGCCATCCTTTGGCCACATCGTAGGGCAGCAGGATAAAGGTGCACAAAAACGCGATCGGCACAAGCAACAGTATACGCCAGACCCGTTTTTCCAACAATCCGCGAATTTCGTCGAACTGGATGTTATGTCGATTGTCTTCCGCCACTTGCGGCAGAAGCTCAATGATGAATTCACGGTAGATCCGATTGGTTGATGCGATCAGATATTGCACGATTCCGCTTGCCACGGCAATCAGAGCGAAGTTCCATCCCATTTGGTCAGCCTCCTCGGTTCGACTGTCTGTTCCCATTGTATGAGAAAGGACAATAGGAGGTTTCCATGTCCGATAAAGAAATCATTGCAGTATAAAAAATTCACCGGCCAAAGACCGGTGAAGGCGCGAAACAAGAAACTACATCCGTCTGGCGCCCAGATAACGCGGACCCCAGTATGTACTGGAAAAACTGTCTACTGTCACACCGTTATCGGTCGCCGACGCAAACTTGTTGTCACCGACATAAATTCCGACATGGGAAGCTCCCGAATCATAGGTGGAAAAAAAGACGAGGTCTCCCACCTGCAAATCTTTGACAGACGTTCCCTGCTTGAACATATCGTAAGATGTGCGGGCCACTTGAATGCCGTGCTGCCCGAACACATAACCGACATATCCGGAACAGTCAAAACCTTGCGGGGTGTTTCCGCCCCATGCATAGGGAGTGCCGACAAACTTCATCGCAGTATTGACGACATCCTGTCTGCCAGGCAACTGCGCGATTTTTTTCGCCGCTTCATCCGCAATCAGCGGCCCCGTGGTCTGTCCCACTTTCCCGTTTTCTTCCAGCTTGTGGGCCTTTTGGAAGTCCTTCACCGCAGTTTCGGTCAACTCTCCATAATATCCGGTGTTCTCCGGATAGTTGAAGTAACCGAGCACGCGCAAATCGTGCTGCAACATGACCACGGCGTCGCCTTTCGAGTCTTTCGACAAAATGCCATCCCCATACTTGGATGCGGCGTCTGCATGTTGGGCTGTCATGCCAGCAAGAAATACAGCGCCGGCAAAAGCCATCGTCTTGATGTACCGTTTCAAATCCGTATTCCTCCTACTGCCTCCGAGGTTAGTTGACGGGTTCGGGTAGAGGTCCCCTACACAAATCGTGATTCACCCCTTGGGTCTTGCATCCCCCGTACTGATCGAAAATCAGATTCGGCAAATTTCTATCACAATAAGTAAAAATTACCATGAACGCTGTCGAATTTCAATAGAAGATTTCGATAGTTTCCTAGATTGTCAGATTTCAAGCCGCGCTTCGATCCACTGCCAAATCTCCTGCAACACTTGCTCCTTCTCCGGTTCGTTCAGAATCTCGTGGTAGAATTCCGGATATACTTGCAATTTCTTGTCGATGGAAGCAATTCGATCCATAAACGGATAAACCGCTTCCGGATCGACCAATCGATCTGCACCCGCTTGCAACAACAGGAGCGGATGGCGAATTTTCGCCGTTTCGACAGCCGCCTGTCGGATGGTCAGCTGCAGTTCGGCATACCAGCGCAAGGACACCTTCGATTCCACATAAGGATCTGTCGCGTACTGTTGAACCACAAGAGGGGAGCGGGAAACAAACGCAGGCTCAATTTCATTGGGCAGCCGCAAGGTGGGAACGAACTTAACGGCGACCGCAGCCAATTTTGCTTTCCAAGGAGGAAGCTGCATCTTCAGTCGCAACAACGGCGAACTCAGGATGACGCCCCGAATGTCCAGATTCTGCGCCTCCGGGTCTTGCAACAACCGGACGGTAACCAACCCCCCCATTGAATGTCCCAGGACAAAAATCGGTCTGTCCGGAACCAAGTGACGGGCTTCCAGAATCCAACCCTTTACGATCTCCACATAATCGGAAAACCGGTCAATATGTCCGCGAATCCCGGAAGAACGTCCAAATCCCGGCAAATCTCCGGCAACGAAGGCAACTCCCCGCTGCACGAACCAGTCTTTCACAAACTCGTACCGTCCCGAATGTTCCCCGGCCCCGTGCACCAGGACCAGGCAAGCGTTGACGAAAGTTTCGGGAACCCATGTTTGGACATGCAATCCTTCCATCCCCATCACCTCTTCCCTGTCAAGTTCTAGAAAAGTTGCAATAATCCTTCATAAAGAAAACTTGGCTTCGCCAAGCCTTTAGGCGTAGGCGAACCAAAGTTCTTCCCACCCAAATGCAAGCATTTGGGCGGGGACCCGCGTTGCCCTTATACTTGTTACCTTGAAAACTTATAAATTCTAACAAGTACAACTAAAAAAGCCCGCCAATCGGATTGGCGAACTTCGACTATTCCATATCGGCAAGGGCTTTTTGGTCAAGCAGGATAATCTGGCGTTTTTCCACATCGATATGTCCGGCTGTTTTGAACTCGTTGAGAATCTTGCTGGTCGTTTCCCGCGTCGAACCGATCAGGCTGGCCAAATCTTCATGGGTCAGACGCAGACCGATGCGAACGCCCCCCGGAACCCGTTCTCCGTGCATATCGGCCAATTTCAGCAACAGTCTGGCCAGCCGGGTTTGCACGTCATAAAACACCAGATTCTCCAGTTGTTCCTGGGCTTCTTCCAACCGTTGCTCGACGATTTGCGCCAACCGCAGGGAGACCATCGGATTCCGGGCCACGATTTGTTCAAACTCGTGCTTGTTGATGGCACAGATATAGGCATCATCTAATGCTTCCGCATAGTATTTTCGAGGCAGATCGCTAAAAATGGCACTCTCCCC
>JAGVBM010000116.1 GCA_020059765.1 Bacillota bacterium | reverse complement strand
CAGTCAAACTGCAGGAAACACTTGCCAGCTTCGGCGTTCAGGTAAAGGTGACGGAAGCCCATCGCGGACCGACAGTCACCCGCTATGAGGTGCAGCCAGCCGTGGGGGTAAAAGTTTCACGAATCGTCAATTTGGCCGATGATCTCGCATTGGCACTGGCGGCCAAGGACATACGAATTGAAGCGCCGATTCCGGGAAAGGCGGCGATTGGCATTGAAGTACCCAACCGGGAAGTTGCAATCGTCACGATGCGGGAAGTCATTGAATCGACCGAATTTCAAGCGTCCCACTCAAAATTGTCGATTGTACTCGGACGCGACATCTCAGGTTCTCCTATCGTCGGTAATCTGGCAAAGATGCCGCATTTGTTGGTAGCAGGCGCCACAGGTTCCGGAAAATCGGTCTGTATCAACGGTATCATTACCTCAATGTTATATAGAGCGAAACCCAGTGAAGTGAAATTTATTATGATCGATCCCAAGATGGTCGAACTCAACGTTTACAATGGAATTCCCCATCTCTTGTCACCGGTTGTCACCGATCCGAAACGAGCGGCTTACGCCTTGAAAAAAGTGGTCCAGGAAATGGAGCATCGGTATGAATTATTTGCCAAAGAAGGGGTACGCAACATGGAGGGCTACAATGCGTTGATGGTGGAGCGATCTTTGCCCTCGTTGCCTTACATTATCGTTATTATTGACGAGTTGGCAGATTTGATGATGGTGGCTCCGGGAGATGTGGAAGACGCAATTTGCCGGATTGCACAGATGGCCCGTGCAGCGGGAATCCATTTGATCCTGGCTACGCAGAGACCTTCCGTTGATGTAATCACCGGTGTGATTAAAGCAAATATTCCGTCAAGAATCGCATTTGCTGTTTCGTCGCAAATGGATTCCCGCACCATCCTTGACATGGGAGGGGCCGAGAAATTGCTTGGACGAGGCGATATGTTGTACCTGCCGGTGGGAGAATCAAAACCGATTCGAGTACAGGGCGCCTTTTTATCCGATATGGAGGTCGAACGGGTGGTCAAATACGTCAAGGAGCAGCAAATTGCAGCCTATCATATCGATTTGACGGCTCCGAAAGAGGATTTGACTGAGGAAAAAGGGGATTTGGACCCGTTGTTTTGGGAAGCAGTCAAACTGGTTGTCGATTCGGAACAGGCATCCGTCTCCATGATCCAACGACGTTTAAAAGTCGGATACGCCCGGGCCGCAAGACTGGTCGACCAAATGGAGGAGCGGGGAATTGTCGGCCCGTTTGAAGGGTCAAAACCGCGGGAAGTCTTGTTGACTCTTCAACAGTGGGAAGAGATGCAAAATAAGGAGTAAGCGTCCGATTCAGAAATTCACCTTTTGCGGAAGCAGCTCCGATCAGGCCCGAAAGGGCCTTTTTGTTTGCGGATGTGCATGATCGAATCGAGCGAGGCTCATACTACCACCAAAAGGATGGATACGACAGGTGAGATCCGACAGTTCACGAGTTTTAAACGTTTATGACATTCCGGAATCGGTAGCCCGCCACGTGTTGGAAGTTTTGCGAAACGATTTGAAGGAGTATGAATCGTTGGATGAGGACTTTGCGGTGGGGGCGGAAGATTCAATCAAACAGTTTGTTGCGGAGTTAGGCAAGCACTTTACGTAAGTAACCCAATGCGCAGGCAAAGGAGGAATTTGATGTATCCCGCTTGGATTGCATGGGGGAATTGGATCTGGTATGGAACTATCTTATTGTCAGTCGGGCTGCTGGTGTACCTGATGATGTACCGAAGACGAAAACACTAACCATAACCAGCAAGGAGAAGGGGCTGTCCCATAAGTCACTTCTCGTGATTTATGGGACAGCCCCCAGTGATGCGGCATGTCTTTGTCTTGGTTACTCTTGTGCAATACCGATCACATAACGATAGGAGAAACCGATGTTGTGCCGATGCGCGTAGCGTACCAATGCAAAAAGGATTGGTTTGTGGTCAGATTCGACCAGCGTTTCGAAAATCGATTGCAAAGTAAAAGGTTCTTCCAGAAAGGAGAGAATATCAGGATCATGCTCCAACCAATTGAGCCATTGTTCGTTATAATGCTCACCCAATCGGTGTTTATAGGCTCTCCGATACAAATCTTTGACGGTAAACGGAAGCCGTAGAGCTTTCAAATAGGATTCCAATTGTACCAATGCTTTCCTAACTTCACGCTCATAATCGGAACCTGACATCATTTTTAACACCTCAATCTGTATTATGTGGTTGTCAGTTTCCGATGGCAACCAGCACCAAATTTGAAATTCGTTCATATTCAATCATATGCTGAACCTAGAGTGCATATACCTAGAAAATGCCTTCCATTCGTTTGTAAATGTCGACATTTTGTTAACATGGTGGAAAAGCAGGGACAGGATGGATGGTGTTGATGATCTTTTTGCAAATTGGTTCAGGGGAGATAAAGTTGGATGGGATAGAATATTCTGCCTATTGCATAGAAATTGAATAGACTTAAAATGGATTGTGTATATGGATTGATTGGCCTAATCAAATTCGTCTGAAATATCCCTATTAATAGAGCTTATATCTTACTGTTTTATAATTTTTAAGTAGAATTTGGACTTAAAAAAATCTATACCATCAGTATTTTTTTGGTTGTATTATCATACGCCATATTGTATAGTGTAGCTAAAGAGGAAGTGCACCTAGGGATCCGGCCGTCTGGACAGGACCAAGCGGTGCAGGCCAGTGGCTACACCGTGGGCATAAAAGACCCGGCGGACAGGTTCCTTGCGTTACTTGGCGCGGGAACTTTTTTTATACTTGTTAGAATTTATAAGTTTTCAAGGTAACAAGTATAAGGGCAACCAGGCTCGCCTGCGCCTAAAGGCTTGGCGAAGCCAAGTTTTCTTTATTCATGGGGGTGGATAGATCATGTGGAGGAGAAATCACAGAGAAGAGCACGATTCATGCGGGATTGTGTCGGTGATCGAAAGGGATGCGAAATCGACGCAAGAAAACATTCAAAAAACTTTAGATGCGTTAATTCAAATGTCGCATCGCGCAGGTTTTGTCGAAGGTGAAGGAGATGGCTGCGGAATTCAGATTGACATTCCGCGGAAACTTTGGGCAAAGAAATTGGCGAAATACAATTTGCCGACCGCTTTGTCCGAACAGCCCGGTTTTGTTGTGGGACATTTCTTCCTTTATAAGCAGGAAGTGGCCAACAAGGACGTTTGGTTAAAAAAATTATCCGAATTATGTGAAGAAGCGGATCTTGAATTGTTGACGGAAGTCCTTGGGAATGTCAATTCGGACGCTTTGGGGCCGTTGGGTCGCGAAGACGAGCCTTTGTTCGTACAGCTGGCTTTACTGCATAAAAGCATAGAAGGATCTGCACTGGAGAGCGTTTTGTTCGATCTTCAATGCCGTATTGAAGCCCAATTGCCGATTCATGTAGTTTCCTTCAGTTCTCATATGGCCATTTATAAAGTGCGCGGATCGGCCAATATTTTGCCGCACTATTTTCCGGATTTGCAAAGCAAGGATTGCAAATCTGCCATCAGTTTGGGGCATAATCGGTACTCGACCAATACGACAACCGTATTTGAACGGGTTCAGCCTTTCTCTATTCTCGGCCATAACGGAGAAATCAACACGATTCAAAAGCTCCGGGAAGAAGCTGAAATGCTTGGTATTCAACTTGTGGAGGGCGGCAGCGATTCACAAGACATGAATCGTACGGTTGAAGGATTGCTGCATAAATACGGAATCAGCTTTTTCGAAGCGATGGAAATGATTTTTCCGCCGATCATTAACGAAGTCAAAAAATTCCCGAAAGAATTGCAAGATCTGTATATGTTTTACCGATCCAGTTGGGGTCCTTTTGCGCAAGGACCTGCTGGTATTATCTCGCGCTATGCCGATGAATGTCTTTATTCGGTTGACGCGTTGGGACTTCGTCCGCTCTGGATGGTAGAAACCGAATCTTCTCTCTATTTCTCGTCCGAACAGGGTGTGGTTTCGGTTACGGAAATGACCAATGACCCAAAATCAATTGCTCCCGGCGAGAAAATTGGTGTTCAAGTCGATCGGGCGACAGGGTCGATTGAGGTTATTTCATACCATGATCTTCAACTTTTGGTATTGGAACAATCAAAAGCACGATATCAATTTGAGAATTTCCGCAAAACAATCGGCTTTGGAACTCCTTCGTTGGAGATAGATGACGGGGAAATGCTGTCATCGGTTCAGCGGGGACAGGATGACCCGGAAACTAGGGAACGCTTGTTGGCGGCATTTGGCTGGGATGCGTCTGATCTCGATCTGGTCGAGCACCAGGCAAGCACCGGTGCAGAGCCAATCCGTTCCTTGGGATTTGACGGTCCTTTGGCGGTGCTGGCGAAAGAGCGTCAAAACATGGCGGATTACTTTAAGGAAACGGTTGCGGTCGTGACGAATCCGGCAATTGACCGGGAACGTGAAATTGAACATTTCTCAACCCGTGTGGTACTGGGACCAAGACCTTCTTTGAAAGGTCATGATCAACATGTATTGCGTCGCTTGGAAATTCATACGCCGATGCTGCTGGGCGGACATCGCCACGCCGCCCCGCTTCCGCTGGATCAATATCGGCCGATTGCCCACCAAGTTGGAACGTATTTGTTGGAAGATTTGCTCCGGGAATTTAATGTCGGACCGCATTCTGTTTATGTGATGGATGCAGGCTCGCAAAATGGCGAAACGGTCAAGGAAGCAGTCAACCGAATTCAAAATGAAGCCGTGGAGGCGGTTGTGGCCGGCGCCCATTTGCTGGTGCTGGATGACCGGTTTGTATTCCGCCATGGAATTGGTTATATCGATCCGTTCTTACTGGTATCTGCCGTTCATAAAGCTCTAAGAGAATACCCGGTGGCGAAAGACGCAGAAAATCTGCGACGCCGTACTTCGATTATTTTACGTTCCGGTTCGTTGCGGAATTTGCATGATATTGTGGTGGCAATCGGCTTGGGAGCCGACGCTGTCAATCCCTATTTGATGTGGGAGGTCGCGGGAACGGTAGAACCATTAGCCACGATCAAAAACTTGTATCAAGCACTCCACAAAGGCATGGAGAAAGTCATCTCCACCTTAGGCATTCATGAATTGCGCGGGTATGACCGATTGTTCTCATCGATTGGCATCAAACCCGAAATCGCGGAACTGTTGGGAACAAAGAATTACTTTGGTTCGAAACGTGCCGGCCTTGGGTGGGATGCCCTGCAAACGGATGCGGAACAACGCTTGTCGATTGCATTGGGAGAAGCGGCTGCCAAAGTCGCAAAGACATTCCACTACTTCCCGCGAATTTGGAAAATAGCTGGCGACGTGGCAAACGGAACGAAATCTTTTTCTGCTTTGACCGAAAAATTGCAGGAAATGGAAAGTTCAAATCCGATTTCTTTGCGTCATGTGCTGGATATTAAAGAGCAAGCGGATTCGACAGTTTCTCCGGCCAACGTGGACATATCTATCGGTGATCACAGCTTGCCGTTCCTGATTTCGTCAATGTCTTTCGGATCGCAAAACGAGACGGCATATCGTGCTTATGCAGAGGCAGCCTATCGGCTGAATATGATCTCCATGAACGGAGAAGGCGGGGAAATCAAAGATCTGATCGGCAAGTATCCGAACCATCGAGGGATGCAAATTGCATCCGGACGTTTCGGAGTGAATATTGAACTGACGAATTCCTCTAACTTGTTGGAAATCAAGATCGGGCAGGGGGCAAAACCGGGCGAAGGCGGACATTTGCCGGGTTCAAAGGTATCAACAAAGGTTGCGTCAGCGCGTAATGCACAACCGGGCATCGACCTCATTTCACCTTCCAACAACCATGATATCTATTCGATCGAAGATTTGGCACAAATGATCGATGAATTAAAAACAGCCAATCCGAATGCCCGGGTGTCGGTTAAAGTGCCGGTGGTTCCGGGAATTGGTACCATCGCTGTGGGAATAGCCAAGGCAGGCGCCGATATTATCACGCTCAGCGGCTATGATGGAGGTACCGGGGCTGCCCGTGCCCACGCGTTGAAGTATGTGGGCCTGCCGGTGGAAATCGGTGTCAAATTGGCGCACAAAGAATTGGTGGAATCCGGACTGCGCGATAAAGTAGAGGTTTGGGCTGACGGCGGTATCAAGACGGGACTGGATGTAATAAAGATGGTAATGCTTGGTGCCAACCGTGTCGGATTCGGAACCATGTCCATGGTGGCGATCGGCTGTATCAGTTGCCGTTCCTGTCACAAGGATACTTGCCCTGTTGGGATCGCGACACAAATTGAATCGATGGAGGAAGCACACGAGAAAGGTCTCAAAATGTTCAAACCGCGTAACTTTGATCTTGCAGTATCCCATTTGATGACTTTCTACACTGGTGTCAGCGAACATTTGAAGCAATTGACCGCTTCTCTTGGTGCAACCCGCTTGCAAGATTTGGTAGGACAGTCTGAATTGCTGGAACAGACACGCGAACTTGAACGTCTTGACTTGTCCGATCTGTTGGAACCGGTGAAATTGTATGCGACGATAAGGTATGACGTACCCGAGTTGCGTTTGTCTTCCATCGGAATTGATTCTTTGACCGAGCGGTTGGCCATGGAAACCGTGATGGAAGTTGCGGCAGGATCTGATTCGGTGGTTCGACAAGTCGGTACCACCAGTGCCAACGACCGTGTTATAGGCAGTTATTTGTCCGGTTCGGTCACTCGCGGCAAATCAAAGGGCGAGATTCAAGCGTTCAATCATGCAAAATTGAATTTTGACAACGGATCGGTCGGCGGGAATGGGTTCTCCGCGTATAACGTGACGGGTCTTCATATCCGTATCCACGGCGGAGCACAAGATGGAGTCGGAAAAACGTCGTACGGCGGAAAAGTCATTGTCTTGAAAGGCAAGAACAGCCGCGGGAAATTTGTGAACGGATCCGTAGGAAAAGGTTTGGCGTACGGCGCCCAACGAGGACTGTTCATCATTCAAGGAAACGCAGACTCCCGTGCAGGAATTCGTTTGTCTGGCGCCGATGTGGTGATCGGAGGCATGATCAATAAGAAAATTGACGATTCCCGCGGCGTGATTGGTGCAAACGCGAATATGAAAGGATTCGCATTCGAATATATGACAAACGGGCGGGCAGTTGTGCTCGGTGACCCGGGTCCCTGGATCTGTTCCGGCATGACGGGCGGTGTTGTATATTTGCGCTATCAGCCGGAAATGGGCATGGATGAAGCGGCCATTCGCCGCCGTATTGCAAAAGGGGCCAAAGTATCGTTATGGCATCTTGACCAACAAGGAAAACGAGACTTGAATGAACTGCTGGGAACCTATGTCAAAGAGTTGAGAAAGAGCGGACAGAATGAGGAAGCACAGACAGTCGAGTCATTGTTGGAACACCCGGAACGGAATTTCATGATGATCAAACCGGGTCAACAACAAACGGACCAGGATATTGCGACAGAGTAATATGTGACTTTGGTGTACAGATAGAGCTTTTCAGAGAGTTTTTTTGGAAGAGGACGGCGTCAGCCGTTCTTTTTCTTTTACACTCGTCATCCTTGTTGTTTAGCCTATGCCTGTGATTGACAAGAGTTTGGGATATAGTTCAAACTAAATAGTATGAAAAAAAACGAGATATCTTTACTGATTCACCATTTAGAAACCTTATATCCGGACGCAAATTGCGAACTTGTCCATCGAAATCCTTTTGAACTGTTGATTGCCGTAATTCTCTCTGCACAAAGTACGGACAAATTGGTCAATGAAGTCACCAAAGACCTGTTTGTCAAATATCCGAAACCGGAAGATTTTTTGCAATTGACACAAGAGGAATTGGAACACGCACTTCGGAGAATCGGACTGTTCAGGTCCAAGGCAAAACATATTCTGGAGACTTGTCGAATTTTGGTGAAGAATTATGACAGTCAAGTGCCGAATGATTACGAGGCTTTGGTGAGTTTGCCCGGTGTGGGCAGGAAAACGGCCAACGTTGTAATGAGTACCGCGTTTGGAGTTCCGGCAATCGCCGTGGACACCCATGTGGATCGTTTGGCCCACCGACTGGGTTTATCGAAAGCAGCCAATGTCTTGAATACAGAAAAAGACTTGATGAAGAAGTTGCCTAAGGAGAAATGGACATTCTCCCATCACGCATTGATTCTGCATGGCAGAAGAGTGTGCAGCGCCCGGAATCCCAAATGTCATATTTGTCCGATGCAAGAAATATGCACAAACTTCAAGAAAGAAGGGAAGGTACGAACAACAAAGAAGTGAAGTTCAGAGAAGTGAAAGTTGCGAAGAGGGCAAATTATTGAAGCTTGCGATGCGCTTCTTTTCTGCCGCAGGTTTTTGAAAAATGGCCAAATATTGATGAGGAAGCAATTGAAAGGGTAACCCGTGACTTGCCCGCTGATCATTGATGGAAGAAACTTTAAAACCGTTTGCAAGAAAACGATGAACGAGTTGGAACCCATTGGGGACAATTTTTCCGAAGCGGACTCCGTCAGAGATCAAAACGGAACAGTATCCTTCCGGCGATAATACTCGCAAGATTTGCTGCAAAAATTGCTGCTGGTTGAACCGATCCACTTGCAATAACAATTTCGCATCCAGACAGATCAATTGCAAAAGATTGTCAGGAAGCGTTCCGAGATCCTCCAATGGATTTGCATGCTGCGAGTGAGGCTCGATGAAGCGGAGCAATTCTTCACTGATCTGTCGGGTGACTTCGGATTCGGAAAAACTGTCATAGATTAAGTCAAACGGACGGGAATAGGTTTCAATCACATATTTTGCAATTCCGAAATTCCAGGTGATGGCGGCGATCGCCATAAGACACACCTCCCCTCGTCACGGATACGGAATCGAATGGAAAATCACGGCTGTAAGAAAATTGTAGTCGATCTCAATAACCCTGTCAAGAACATATGTTCGCAAAATGGAGGCCGAAGTATGATGAAAATAATCTTTGTACAGATTGGGACGGGAGTAGATTTGCATGGCCAAGATGTGACCGTAGCAAGTATGCGTGCGGTGCGAAACGCAATTCAACATAATTCCATGCCCGGAATGCGCGGCATTATACCTGGAAACGATTTGAAAAACATGCAAGTGCGAGTCAAATTGGCCGTTCCGGTTGACGCTGACAAAGTTGATTTGGAACAAGTGAAATCTGTCTTTCCATACGGACAGATCTCGATTGAAGTGGGAGAAGGCGGCATGATTTGTTCAAGCGGAGTGGTACTGCCGGACAAAGGTGACCGGAATGACCATATATATGTGGTTAACGCTGCGGTTGAAGTCGGTTATAAAGAAGGTGAATAAAGGTTGCATGCGAAAGATCGGGTTGTGTTGATTACGGGTGCTTCCAGCGGGATCGGTTGGGAAACCGCTTTGGCGTTTGCGGCGAAAGGTGCGAAGTTGGCAGTCGCTGCCCGTAGCGTCGACAAACTGGAGCGACTATCCAAATTGATTCAGGAACGAAATGCGGAATGTCTGGTTGTTTCGGTCGATGTGACAAACGATGCTTCCGTGCAGGAGATGACAGCAAGGGTCATCGAACGGTACGGACGCATTGATGTGTTGGTCAACAATGCGGGCTTTGGAATTTTTTCCCCGATAACGGAAGCGGACTTGAATGATTTGAAAGCCATGATGGATGTGAATTATTTTGGCATGATCCGCTGCCTGCAAGCTGTTGTCCCAAACATGAAGCAGCGAAAAATGGGGTATGTGGTGAATGTCGCTTCCGTCGCGGGATTTATGGCTGCTCCTGCCCATGGCGGATATTCGGCGACCAAGTTTGCAGTCATTGGGTTGTCGGAAGCGCTGCGGGAAGAAGTCCGCAGCTTTGGAATCAAAGTCTCGACGATCAACCCGGGGCCGATTGACACACCTTTTTTTGATCAAGCGGACATTGACAAGATACCAAAGATCGCCAAACGTTTTATGTTAAAGCCGGATCGGGTGGCACATGAGATTGTGCGAGCGGTGGAAGGGGAGATACCACAAGTCGTAGTGCCGAGAAGTCTGAGTCCGTTGATCAAAATCAAGGCATTGGCTCCTTCTTGGTTTGCGCATGGCAGCAGACGATTTTACAAATAGTTGTGTCTCCAGTGAGGATCAACTGTTTTGCAAAACCTTTTCAAGAAACGAATACTGCCGGGGACTCACTTGGTACAGTTCGGCCAGCACTTGACGGATCAAGGACAATTGGTTGCCGTACTTGGCAATCATTTGATCCGAGATGTTTTTGAATTCAAACTCATATCCTTTGTACTCCAATCCATTTTCCAAATCTGAGTAAGGAAATTTGCGGATGACTTTGATCAGAAAGTTATAATCCACGTCTGCACAAAACAGAGTGTGGTTAGACTCCTGGTCGATAAAAAGGACGCCGCGAGGATGGAAATAGTAATCGTCGGGATCTTCGACAAAAATCGTGTAGACTGTTTCAATGGAAAGGTTATTATTGGTTTTCTTCAAAGAAGGATTCTCCTTGTTTAATGAATTTTTTTAACTGTTCAAGAGACGGCATATTTTTGAAGTGATGGATCTGAATCTCTTTGCCCTGTCCAGAAAAAGAAGGGATTGTCCAGATCCGATTCATCACACAACGCTCAAAATCGGTCTCTACATCCTCGCATCCCTGTCCAGACAAAAAGACGGTACGAAAAGTCTCCTCTTCTGCTCCCAGTCTGACGGCCGTTGCAATGAGCAATTCAGGGTCGGAAACGTCCTTTCCTTCTGCCCATTTCAGATCAAAAACAGCACGGCTGAAAGCAAATCCAATCCCCATTCGAAACGCGATTTTCGTCGCCTCATGAGCCGCTCGGGCATCCATTACCCGAGCCTGAAACGTAATCGGAACACCCAATGAGCGGGCCAGTTCGAATGCGAATTGGGTACCTTCCTCTTTATATCGCTCCGGCTTGGGAGGAATAACTGCGTTCTCTGGCATTTTCCAGGAAACCAATTCGATGTCCAGGTCGATATCCTCTGCCATAAGGTCAACCATCACGTGGCTGAGATAACAATAAGGTCAGTTATAATCAAAATAATAAGTCAAAAGGTGAGACATTTTTTTGCTCCCCCTCCTTTGTCGGTTTGACTTCGATTCATGCTGTTGGTAGAATGTTGGTGTAACATCTAATCTTTACTGTACCTGTAGGAGGTTTCCCATGCAAGGAAAAGTGAAATGGTTTAACGCTGAAAAAGGTTACGGTTTTATCGAGCGTGAAGACGGGGGCGACGTATTCGTTCATTTCTCCGCGATTCAGACTGATGGTTTCAAGACGCT
>JAGVBM010000004.1 GCA_020059765.1 Bacillota bacterium | reverse complement strand
ATCTTCCTGTTGCGGCAGGCATTTTTATCCATTCCAAGAGACTATTGGGAAGCGTCTCAGGTAGATGGCATGTCTCACTTTGGCTATCTGTGGAAGGTGTTGGTTCCACTTTCGGCCCCCAGTATTATCACAGCGGGTTTATTCGCGTTTATTGGCAAATGGAACGGAGTGTTGTGGCCGCTGCTCATTACTTCAAGCGAATCTCTGCGTCCATTGCAAGTAGGATTGCTGTACTTTGTGAGTGAAGAGGGTCAAAATTACCAACTTCTGATGGCTGCGGCAACATTTTCCGTTTTGCCGATTGTCGTTCTGTATTTTTTGGTGCAGAGATGGTTCCATGAGGGGATCTCCGCAACGGGAATCAAAGGATAAAGGATCAAACGGGCAGGAGGAATTCATTTGGATTGGATGCGTCAAATTCAAGTGGTGATCTTTGATCTCGACGGGACACTCTATCAGGACCTTACTTTCTATAAGCGGTACATCCACTACATGCTTGCGGGAACCGAACTGGAAAATCAAACAGAATCTTTGATTGACGAAACGGAACGTATTTTGCAAGATCGACATCACTGCAAACTTGGAGAATTTTACGATCCGAAAAATCAATTGTGGATTCGCCATGCCTTCGGCAAATTTTCCAGTGCGTACGACTGGTTGGGACAAGCATTGAATACGGATGTTTTTGGAAGTTTATACCTTGCAAGAATGGAGGCAACCGAAGAGCACCTCTATGCGGGTGATGCATGGAGCGTCACAGGAATTGTTGCAAACCGTCAGGGGATTCATGAGCCGAAACGGCAAGAGGCATTTCGTCGTGTGCGCGGCGATATGGTTTCCGAAGAACACGGAATTTCCGTCCATTCGGGAGTTATTGAAGCAATCAGAAATCTTGCGGGTATCAGAAAACGGGTTCTCATTACCAACACACACGAAGCATCGGGAAAAGAGTTAGTTTCCTATCTGGGTCTCGGCAATGTATTCGACGAGATTGTTTACGGCGGCAACAAACCTTGGGGACTGGCTTCATATGTTCGAGACCTGTCGGAAAAAGAAGGATACGCACCTTATCAATTGCTTTCAATCGGAGATCATGCCTGGAATGATCTGTATCCGGTAAAAAAAGCGGGCGGGCGCACGTTATGGATATCCCCCTATAACAGCCATGACGGGACAGAATGGGATCTGCGATTGAAGTCGTTGGATGATTTGGCGGAATTTCTGAAAAAGTTGCAGGATCAAGTGGAGAATCAAAGTGCGACAACCTGATAACAGGGAGGGGCTCCTTATGACAAAAGCGACGCTTACTTTTTTCAGCGGATTGAACTCGATTGGCGGAGTCAACATTTTGTTTGGCAGCGGAAATACCGGAATCATCTTTGATTTTGGCATATCCCTGCAAAGTATTTTTTCCGAATCTGTCCGTCCCCGGCAACGAGCGGGAATTCGGGATTACCTGTTGACTCGAACGGCACCACCTGTTTTAAGCCTGTATGATCAAGAGCAAATCGGGTCGATCAGCGACGGGGATCTGGAGAAAATCTGGAACCGATCGTTTCCCAAGTACGAACGCATGAATGTGTTTGTCAGTCATATTCATCAGGATCATATGGCGTTGCTCCCCTATCTGAACAGCAATATTCCGGTTTACATGCATCATGATGCTCATTCGGTGCTGAAAGCGGTTGTCGCCTCCGGAGAGTACCCGAAGACAGCTGCCCCCATTAGAGGCATTGCTGATCTGGAGACGATTGATTTTGGCGATTTCTCCCTGCAGGTCATCGAAGTGGATCATGATACGCCGGGAACATCCGGATTTATTTTGCGGACGAAAGAACATTCCATCGCATTTACTGCGGATTGGCGCATGCACGGACGTCACAGCGATCGGATGCAACGGTTTGTCGAACGCTGCAGCGAAGCCAAGGTCGATGTATTGATTACGGAGGGAACGCGCCTGCGTCCGGAACTGCTGTTCAACAAACCGATCGATCGTTATGAAGTTAATGTGACGGAGAAATATCGGGAAGTCATGGAGCAGAACCCCGGTTTGGTTTATATCAATATCCTTGCACGCAACGTGGAGCGCGTGGCTGATATCGTTCTGGCGACCAAAGCTGCAGGACGAACTCTGGTCATGGATGAAAGCACGGCTGCCCTCTGGTTTGTCGCCATACAAAACGGCATTCGACCCTTGGAAGGCAATCCGGCGACGGACGACCTGGAAACGATTCGCGTTCTGGAAAATCAGGAACCGAACGCTGTTGATCCGGAACTTCAGCTTCCGTACCAGACCGTCAAACTGGAAGAGGTGATCGCCAACAAATCTGCATACTCAGTCTATCTGACCTATCAGAATCTTCCGCTGATGAGCGAGTTGGAGACTTTGGGCGACACGTCCGTTTCCTCCCATTATGTTCATGCGGACGGCAATCCGTTGACCCATACGGATCCAACGCTTCACAAATGGTTAACACATTTCAATGTTGTTTATCATTACCATGCGACTGGCGGCCATGCCGCACCGCATCAAATTTCTGATTTGATTGAAGGAATTCGGCCAAAAGTTGTAATTCCGTTGCACAGCATGCATCCATCCCTGTGTGACAGCAGGGGAATTGCCCGTTTCTATCCGAATTACGGAGAAACGGTTGATATAGATCAATTGGCAGGAATCAAATCTTCTGTGCTTATCT
>JAGVBM010000112.1 GCA_020059765.1 Bacillota bacterium | reverse complement strand
GGATTAGAACATTCGTTTGACAACGGTAATGTGTTTATACCAGTAGGAACCGGGCGCCAATTTGAGATACCCGACTTTGCCAAGTCCGCCGCCTGCTTGAATCATGCGGCCGTTGCCCGCATAAATTCCGACATGCTTTCCCTTGTCAAAAATCACGAGATCTCCCGGACGCATCTCGCTTTTCGGAACGACTCGGCCTACCGATTTGTATTGAACTTTGGAAGCACCGCTCATTTGGTAGCCCAATGCATGATGGTACACATAAGCGGTAAAATTCGAACAGTCAAAACCGACCTGGCCCCGATCGGGATTATGGCCCCAACGGTACGGTTTGCCCAGCTGGTTTTCCGCCACTTTCAACACAGCATTCAGTTTTTGCTGATAGGTGGCCGTCGGTTTTGCCAACGGTTTCACAGCAGGATCGTACTTCACACCCGGCGGAAGCTGCGACGTGGTGCTGTATTGGGTATTGACGGATGCGGATGTGGATGTTGCGGCAAATGACGGGCTGATCGACGCAAACGACAAGCCCAAGACGGCAATAACGGAAAACAGAACTTTTGACTTGCGCATACAGCTTGTCCCCTTTCCAGCCTGCGAGGTTAGCTGACGGGTTAGGTAAAGAGGATTACCCTGCCATTTCACTGGCTTCACCCCTGCGTGACAACGAATGGATATGGCATCGCAATCGTTGTCACGCTTGCATCCGGCTTGTCCCAAGGATGCTTTGGATCCCCCGCGCTCAATGATGAGCTTCGGCTTAAAATTTTCTCAACAAGAATAACATAGTAAACTGAAAGAATCAGCCCACAAAGTATGGAAAGGGAACCGGAATTTACAGCTTGACGGCAACATCAGCGGGCAGATTGTGGTATGATGAGTTGGAAAGGCATTATGCAGAACGGGGGGATGAGAGGATGATCAAACATATTTCTGACTCAGCCGTGCTGCACAACGGTGTGAAGATGCCGTGGCTGGGGCTCGGCGTGTTCAAGGTCAATGAAGGCGATGAAGTGGAAAAAGCGGTGAAAGCCGCGATTCAAACCGGGTATCGCAGTATTGATACGGCCGCTTTTTACGAAAATGAAGCAGGGGTTGGCAAAGGCATCCGGGAGTCGGGCGTGCCCCGGGAAGAAATATTTGTCACAACGAAAGTCTGGAATACCGATCAAGGATACGACTCGACGCTGGCCGCTTTTGAACGCAGCCGAAAGAAACTGGACCTCGACTACATCGATCTGTACCTGGTTCATTGGCCTGGCAGGGACAAATACATAGAAACCTGGAAAGCACTTGAGAAACTGTACAAAGAAGGACTTGTCCGCGCTATCGGGGTCAGCAATTTTCAGATCCGTCACTTGCAGAACCTGATGGAGAACAGCGAAATTGTGCCGATGGTCAACCAGGTGGAATATCATCCGCGCTTGACACAAAAAGAGCTGCTCGAGTTCTGCAAAGACCGGAGCATCCAGTTGGAAGCCTGGAGTCCGTTAATGCGCGGGGAAGTGCTGCAGCATCCGGTAATCACCGAGATTGCGCAGCAATATGGCAAGACACCTTCGCAAGTCGTGTTGCGTTGGGATTTGCAGCAGGAAGTGGTAACGATTCCGAAATCGATTCGCGCAGAGCGAATCGCAGAAAATGCCGACATCTATGACTTCGAGCTTTCGGCGGATGAACTGGCTCGGATTGACGCCTTGAACGAAAACCGCCGGATTGGACCGGATCCGGATCAGTTTCTGTTCTAAATTCGCGATCCGCTGCTGAAATTTGATCAGCTCTGAAATTTGATCAGCAGGACGCCGGTAAGGATCAAGGCGATGGAGATCCATTTCACAGAATGGATCTTTTCTTTTAGCCACAACATTCCGATCCAAGCGGAGAACACGATGCTCATTTCACGAACGGCAGCCACATAGGCGACGGATGTGGTCTGCATCGCATACACGGCAATCGCGTTGGCACCGAATACCAGCATTCCGGCGGCAAGAGCGGCCCACGGATGTTGTCGGAACAAGGCCAGGTGGGAACGGAAACCGCTCCGGCGGCTGTCCAGCAAGAATTTTCCGGCAAACAAGCCGACAAATACAGCATATTTGAACAAGATCGCCGACATTTCTTGGGCGGCCATGCTGTCACTGAGATTGTACCCGGCGGAAAAAATGCCGGCCAGGAATGCCCACCGCAAACCTCCAGTGAAACGAACCGATTCGAACCATTGTTGGAAGGAGAAGCGGGTTTGATTGACCAGCAGAATGCCGGCCACAATCAGCAGAATCCCGCTGATTCCGGCGGTGGAAAGGGATGCCCCGGCCAACAGGATGGCCAAGAGGGCTGTAAAGAGCGGCGCCGTGCCCCGCACAACCGGATAGGCGCTGGAGTAGGAAGCCGTTTGATAGGCTTTGGCCAATGTGACGAAATACAGGATTTCAAAAAGGGTGCTGACCGCGACCCACTTCCAGGCGCTGGCGGGAAAGAAGGATGTTTGCTGCAAATAGAGGGCAAGCGGAAAATACAAGAGAACGGAAATGCCGAGAATCAACGTAAAAAACGAATCCCGATCTTCGACCCGCTTGGCAATGGCGTTCCACAGGGCATGACCGAAAGAGGACAAAAGCAAGAACAGAAAGATGGAAACCGCCATAAGGCACCTCTTAACGGACAGTGTTAAGGACGCCGTCATCGGATCGCCCAGAGTCAGAATAAATGATTTTTTCCAACATTACAAGGTTGGGATATGGTAAAATCAGAATAATCTGCGGTTATGCATGGGAAACAAAGAGGAGGCATCGGTTTGTGGAAATGACTGTCAAAGTATTTGTCTACGGAACGCTGCAGTGTGGGCAACGATACCATCACTTGATTGCTGATAAAGTCCGCTCGGTGCAACCGGCCGCTATCCGCGGAACTCTCTACCATCTTCCTTTTGAGTACCCGGCCTTGTTTGCGGGTGCCGGTGAGGTACGGGGGGAATTGCTGGAGTTGGCGGATGGGGAGACGTCGTTGGCGATTTTGGATGAGCTGGAGAACTATCACGGAGCCGGGCAGGACAATGAATATGAAAGGCTGACCCTAACCGCGACCACTTCCGATGGCCGTTCCGAAGCCTGCTTTGTCTATCTGTACTCCGACAGCAGGAGAAGCTGGGTCGAGGAATACGGGATTCTTGTCGAAAACGGTGACTGGGCGGATTGGATGCGGGAAAGAAGCGCAGAATTCAACGAGGCTGGCCGATAATCGCACAAAAAGTGCTGCAAGATTTGTTTTTGAATGACCTCCCTCTGCGGGAGGTCGTTTTTTTATCGATTTTTGTTGGAATATGAATTTTTTTATTTTGCCAAATACCCCCGCAAAAAATTTTTTGACTCGTTATTCTATAACAGATACAAAAATCCCCAAAACAGATTGATTTTGGAGGAGGCGATGGTATGAAGAAGATGAAAAAAGGGGTACCGTTTATGCTGTTTGCCAGCACGTTCGCCCTGACAGGAATGTTGGGAGCGCCGCAGGAGGGGAAGGCGGCAGACGGTCAAACAACGGTGGAACAGGGAGTATCGGGAGAAGCGGGAGGGTCGGTGGATCTCACCGTCCAGCCGGGGACACAGCCGGGAAATGAGATCCATCAACCGTTCATGATCGGTTTTCCCGACGGGAAATTCCATCCGACGGCCCCGATTACCCGTGCGGAAGCGGCTGCCGTGGCAGTAAGGGTCAAAAAATTGGCCTATGACAAAGAACTCGACAAACCCTATACCGACGTGGCAACCACTCACTGGGGACACCACTATATCACCAGCGTGACGAAAGCAGGTTACATGCAAGGATACCCCGATGGTTCATTCCGGCCGAATCAACCGATTACCCGTGCCGAAATGACGGTACTGGTATTGCAGGTAAGAGGGATTGAACCGCTTTCCGCTCCGGAAGGTTTTTCCGACACGGTGAACCATTGGGCCAGCCAGTTCATCGGCACCGCCAAACAACTTGGGCTGGTGAACGGAGTCGGAGACAATCAATTTCTGCCGGATGATCAAACGGATCGGCAGGCAGCCGCCAAACTGCTAGGTTTGGCGTTTCTGCGCGGCCCGCTGGCAGACGGAGAGGTGCGGGTGAAACAGCATTTTCCCGATGTCCCCCGCGACAGTTGGTCCTTTGGCTGGGTGGAAGAAGCGGCTGTCGAAGCTCACGAATCACTGCGTACCGTTGTTGAAGAATCACTCGTCAAATACCGTCCGGAATTGACGGAAATGCAATAAGGGGGAACGGAGAATGTCTTCCAAAGTATGGCTTGGCGTTATCGGTTCGGCGATTCTCGTCGGACAAGTTTTGACAGTGGGCGGTCCAGGATTTGCGGCGGGAACGACCGCACCCGCGTCCGAATCCAGTTCCCAAATGTCAGTCAACATGTGGGATCAGACAGAAGACCGTGTGTATGACGTGCGGCAAGCGGCACCACGCGTGCTGCCCACGCAAGTCCAACTGGATGCGTCCCGGTCTTTGATCCAATTATCCGGGGCAGGCCTCAAAATCCAATGGAATTCGATATTTGGCACGCCCTCGATGATCTACCGGGAGAAAGGTTATATCAGCGAGCCAGCCAGCGGCGACGCGGTCACCATTGCGAAAACTTGGCTGAAACAAAACGCGTCCCTGTTTGGACTCAGCGCCGCCGATGCGGATGCCTTGATGGTCGTTCGCGATTACGCCATGCCGGGAACCGGGCTGCATCCGGTCACTTTCCAACAAACGGTGAGCGGGATCGAGTCGGTTTACGGAGGGCGGATCATCGTCGCTGTGGCCAAAGACGGCCGAATTCTGACTGTTGCAGGCAGCGCAAGACCATCGGGCCAGTTGGCGGCCGATTTTGCACTCACTCCGGCAGACGCGCTGGCAAAAGGGATCTCGCTGGTTGTACCCGGGGTTGCCTACACCCCGCAATTCCAGAAAAACGACAAGGGGTGGGACGTATTTGCGGGGGGCAGTGTGTTCCCCGCTGAGCAGCGGGTGAAGAAGGCCGTATTTTTAACGGGAAATGGAATCCGACCGGCTTATCGCGTGCTGCTGATCGAGAAACTCAATCAGGCCCATGAAGTGGTGATTGACGGGGCGACCGGCGAGAAGTTGTACCAGCGGTCCCTGGTGGATTATTTGGAACCGCACGGGCTGATTTTTGAAAATTATCCCGGCGCTGAAAAGGGCGGCAGCCAGGTTTTGCGTTCCTTTGCCGGAGACCGGGCGGCGTCCCCAAACGGATGGACCTTGCCGGCAGGCGACCTGGGGATTACGACGATCGGTAACAATGCCGATTCCTATGCCAACTGGAGCAACTTTCTGGTGCCGGAAGGAACGGGTGCCGTCCGACCCGCCGATCCGTTGGGGCAGTTTAACTACACCTTCTTTGACGCGTGGCGGAAAACCCAGGGGCAGACGGTGCCGCCTTCCTATGCGCAGGACATGGAGAGCGCAGTCACCAACCTGTTTTACCATCACAACCTGTTGCATGACTATTTTTACAAGTTGGGCTGGACGGAACCGGCCGGCAACCTGCAGGTCGACAACTTCGGCAAAGGCGGTTCGCAAGGGGATCCGATCCTCGGCATGGCCCATGCGGGAGCGTTGTCGGGAGGATCCCCCACGTACACGGGACGGGACAATGCGTACATGCTGACACTTCCCGACGGTATTCCGTCTTGGAGCGGCATGTTCCTGTGGGAACCGATTCCGGCAGCGTTTGAAGCACCTTATGCGGACGGGGATTTTGACGCCAGCGTCATTTACCACGAGTATTCCCACGCTTTGTCGCAGCGGTTGGTGGCAGGCGGCGAAGCGCTTAACAGCCATCAGGCCGGTTCGATGGGCGAAGCCTGGGGCGACTGGTACGGCATGAACTACTTGCTGGCCCAAGGGTTTGAAGCGGAACCGATCGTCGGCAAGTATGTGACCGGCAACAACCAACGGGGCATCCGCAACTGGTCCCTGTCGGAAGCACCGTTGCAGTTCGGCGACATCGGATTTGACGTTGTCGGGCCGGAAGTGCATGCGGACGGCGAGATTTGGGCAGCGATTCTATGGCACGTTCGTCAGCAATTGGTCAACCAATATGGTGCCTCCGCAGGCGTAACAATCGCCGAGCAGTTGGTGCTGGACGCGATGCCGATTGCCAAGCCCGATCCGTCCATGGCCGATATGCGGGCGGCTATCATTGCCGCCGATGTGCTTCGTTATAACGGGGCCCATTACGACACATTATGGAGTGCATTTGCCCAACGCGGGCTTGGCTTCATTGCCATTTCGCAAGGCGGAGACGACCTGGATCCGATTCCCGGCTACGACCATCCGAACGCCGCGTGGAACGGAAAGCTGACCGCGAAAGTGATCAACGCCGACACGGGGGCGCCGATTGCCGACGCCCGGATCATCGTCGGCCAGTTTGAAGCCCGCACCAGCATCGCAACGACCAGCAGCGGCAATGGCATGTTCGCGCTGCCGATGGTCGGAGGCATTTACGACATGACAATTCAGGCGAAAGGCTACGGTTCCCGCACGATTCAGAGCGTGCAGATTACGGCCGGCAAGACCAAATCGATGACGATCAAATTGGCGCCGAACTTGGCATCGGCCAGCAACGGCGCGCAAGTGATCGCCGTCTCCAGCCAGTCGGACAGCAACCCGGCGAAAAACCTGATTGACGATACGGAAGCGACCGTTTTTGCCTCGCAAAAGGACGGCAACGGTTTCAAGGGAGGCGAATGGATCGTCGACCTGGCAGGCGACCAGCCGATGCCGATTTCAAACGTGCAGGTCAGCGCCTTCAAAGATGTGGCGAAGTCGCGATTCTCGGCCCTGAAAGACTTCACGCTGCAAGTGTCCAATGACGGAACGGTGTGGACGACGGTCCTGCAGGGAACCTTTCCGACGCAGCCGCCGCGCCCTGTCACACCGGATCTGCATTACAAGTCCTTCGATCTGACGACACCGGTGAAAGCAAAATACGTGAAGCTGATTGCCGATCACGCGCAAAACGACACGCTGGGTGAAGTGCAGATTGCCGAGGTGCAAGTATTCTCCGGCAAGAAAGCGAACATCGAGCCGCTGACAGTTGAGCCGGAACCGCCGTTTATCACCCAAGCCACCATACAGGTGGGCAATCCGGGAACCGGCATCGGGCAACTCGCAGATTTGCCCGTTACATTGGCGGTTACGGAGAACGAATTTGTCACCACGCACAATCCGGATCCGGCTTCCCAAGGTGTGGACGGATATGTCGTCACCCTGCCGGAAGCG
>JAGVBM010000042.1 GCA_020059765.1 Bacillota bacterium | reverse complement strand
CATCCGAGATTTCCGTCCAGAAAAAGAAATCCCGTTTCGTTCGTTTGCCGAGATCTGCATCAACCGACAATTGATTACGGCGATAAAAACGTCCAGACGATTGAAACATCAGCCGCTCAACGAATATTTGTCGCTGAACCAACCAACGTCGGAACAGGACTCCAATCGGACACTGATTGACATGCTGCCCGGTCCGGCAGCAATTGAACCTGAGGAGGTCGTCATTAAGCAGGAACTGTTTCGCGAGTTGCAAGGACAATTGCGTGTTCTGCTGAGCCCGTTTGAATATCAGGTGCTGAATTTCTATATCGAGGGGTATTCTTATAAAGAAATCTCTTCCATGATGAACTCTCCGACCAAATCGATTGACAATGCACTTAGCCGAATCAAACGCAAAATTGTTGCTCCCTTCTCTATTCTGAATATAGAGAAAATTTCATCATAATTTGGAGGTTTGGCATGAAAACCCCAAAAATATCAGAAGCGGTCATTCGACGACTTCCTGTTTATTTGCGGTACTTGCAGTATCTGCGTGAGATGAACATTACTACGGTGTCATCACATGAACTGGGGCAAAATCTAGACATGAACCCTGCCCAAATACGGAAAGACTTGGCCTATTTCGGCGAGTTTGGACGCAAAGGGATCGGATACGACGTTCAGTATCTGATTGAGAAAATCAAGCAGATCCTGAAGTTGGACAGACGACTCAATGTGGCTCTTGTCGGTGCCGGAAACCTGGGTACGGCTTTGTCGAACTACCGGCGCTTTACCAATGAAAAACTGAAGATCGTCGGGATTTTTGACAAGTTCTCGGAAAAAATCGGCAAGAAAATTGGGCCCTTGCAAGTGCAATCCCTTGATAAACTGTCGGAAATGGTGAAGGAATTGGACATCAAAATCGGAATTATTACCGTGCCCGCTTCGGAAGCCCAATCGGTCGCCGATCTGATGATCCGTTCCGGAATCAAGGGAATTCTCAATTTTGCGCCTGTCATTCTCAAGGTGCCGCCGGAAATTCCTGTACGAAACGCCGATGTGACCACAGAATTGGAATCTTTGGCTTATTATATAGAATAATGAATTCTATAAACAAACGATCAACAGCATGGCAATATATAAGCATTAAGCTTGCTTCAGCCGGCTTTACAATTCTGGTTGCTTGGGGTTTCAATCTTCAATTCAAGCCGAAACGCTTGAATTTTTTTTGGCTTTACAACGTAACAGTGTTATGTTACATTATTATCTGCAGGGGGTGAGTTGCATGGATGAGGAATTAATTTCGAAAAAAGATCTTCTGGAATTGACCGACATTTCGTACGGACAGCTGTACAGATGGAAGCGGAAAAACTTGATTCCGGAGGACTGGTTCGTCAGAAAATCCACTTTTACCGGCCAGGAAACATTTTTTCCGAGAAATAAGATTTTGGCTAGAATCGAAAAAATCAAAAATATGAAAGATGATTTGTCTTTAGATCAACTGGCAGACATGTTTTCTCCCGGTCTGGTATCGACTTCGTTTACAAAAGAGGAATTAGTAAAACGAAACATTGTTATAAATGCAACCATGGATATTTTTGCGGAATATTTCAAGGATACTGGTTCTTTCAGTTTTGAAAAAATCCTGTACGCCTATGTAATAGACCAGCTGTTGCAGACGGGGGACATCAGCTTGGAAGAAGCAAAGATCCTGCTGCAGACATTGGACGACCATTATCCAAGTTTTCAGGGCAGAAATTGCGAATTGATATTTATGCGGAAACTGGGGATATCCACCTGTTTGCTCAGTTCAAGTCCAAGCGAAGTATTTTTCGAAAAGGGTGCCAGAATCGTTTTCCGAATGAATCTGGCTAACAGCATCGAAGAATTAAAAATAAAAATATCGGAGGGATGATCGGTGGCAGAACCAAATCGCAGTGATTTAATGATCGCCGGCGCGGGAAGCGCATCCGGAGGAAATTATAACATCGTAAAAATTTCCGGGAATGGGGATTTGCGCGGAGATTTTGCTTGTTCGGATTTGATCGTTCAGGGGAAGGCGCAGATTGACGGAAATGTGGAAGCATCATCCAGTTTTATATCCGGCAAGGCTGAGATAATGGGCGATCTGCGTTCTGACCATGTGAAAGTTCAAGGTTACGCCAATATCCGTGGTGATGTGAATTGCAAAGAAATGCGAATTCAAGGAAAAACAAAAATCAAGGGAAATATTACGGGAGAAGAAATCAAGATTGAAGGCGGAACGGCAATTGACGGGAATTGTTCGGCTGAATCGTTTTTGGTAAGGGGCAATTTTGCAATTGGCGGTTTATTAAATGCCGGGCAGATCGACATAAAACTGCATGGAGGTTCCCGAGCAAAGGAGATTGGCGGCGAGAAAATTTCCGTCAGAAAGCCGGGAATCACGTTTCGAATCAAAAAGTTCATCCTCACCTCGATTTTACAAATCAACATCGGCCTGATTACTGAAATTATCGAAGGTGACGAAATTTATTTGGAGCATACCGATGCGCAAATCGTCCGGGGAAATCGTGTAACTGTCGGACCCGGCTGCACAATTGAACGGGTTGAGTACAAGGATCACTTCCAATGCGATACGGGAGCCAAAGTGAAAAATCAGCAGAAATTATAAAAGAATTTTCTTTTCATAAATGGGAGGTCGAGGAAATGGAACGGGAGATGCATTCCCATTTAATCATCAATGGTTCCGGAATAGCTTCCGGCGGGACATACCACAAAGTGAAGATTCGAGGAGACGGTACGATTAACGGCAATTTGCAATGCGTGCAGATGAAAGCATTCGGCAATTTCGATCTCAGCGGCAATACGGTTGCCAAGTTTGTTGATATTTTTGGACAGAGCAGTATGAACGGAAATTTTGAAGCAGAGAAAGTAAAGATCTTCGGGCAGACGGACATCCGCGGGGATGTTTTGCTGAAATATGTAAAACTGCGCGGAACGTCTGAGATAAGAGGAAAACTCACAGGCGGGGAGATTCATGTGCTGGGTGAACTGACTGTCGGCCAGGACTGTGAAGCGGATGTTTTTCAAGTCAAGGGGACTGCCCATATTGGAGGCACTTTAAACGCCGAAAATATTGACATTCAGTTGTTCGGTGACAGCCGAGTGACGGAACTTGGCGGCCGGACCATCCGGATCAAAAAAGGAGCGATCTATCGTATTCTTGACTTATTAAAATTGACCAGTGCGCATTTGGTCGAACTCTCCGCAGACAGCATTGAAGGTGATGAGATTTTTTTGGAGCATACCAAGGCAAAAGTCGTAAGGGGAAATCATGTAGTAATCGGAGTCGGCTGCGAAATTGATTTGGTGGAATATAAAACGAGTTTTCAACAAGCCAAAAATGCGCAAGTGAAGGAAAGCAAGCAAGGGTAGGGATTCTT
>JAGVBM010000231.1 GCA_020059765.1 Bacillota bacterium | reverse complement strand
GATGTGTTCAAACAAAAAGCTCCACTCGCGCTGCAATGGACCAATTTGCAGCCTTCGACGGAGTTGGAGGCCTTGATCAAGTTCGATCAAGCCGCCAATTGGGAGGAATTTCAAGCAGGGCTTGCTCTGTTTAAGACGCCTGCCCAAAACTTCGTATTTGCCGACCGCAAAGGGACGATTGCTTATCGGGCAAACGGATTGATCCCGATTCGATCGAAAGGCGACGGATTGCTGCCGGTACCCGGGTGGACAGGGGAATATGAATGGAAGGGATTCATTCCGTACGACGAATTGCCGTCCGTTGTCAATCCGCAGCAGGGGTTTCTCGTGACAGCCAACAATAAGGTGATTGACGATCAATACCCCTACTTCATCAGCCATGAATGGGCGCCCCCATACCGCGCGCAAGCGATCTACGATTCTCTTGTCAACCGCCGAAAACTCACCTTGCAAGACGTTGTGTCGGTTCAGAACAATTGGAACAATTTGCAGGCTCGAAAACTGGCCCCTTTGTTGCAAGAGGCTTTAAACAGCGGTCAGTGGGGTGAAAAAGAAAACAAAGTCAAAAACATGTTCCTGCAATGGCTGCAGGACAATCCGCAGGATCAACCGGATCAGGCAGGGCCGCTTATTTACCATACCCTGTATCAATACCTGCTGATCAATACGTTCGCCGATGAGTTGGGCGACCCGTTGTACCAAGATTTCCTGACGCACGGAAGCTCCATGAACACGTTAGACCGGTTCTTGCTGGAAGATTCCGGCTGGTTTGACAATATGACGACTTCAACAAAGGAAAACCGGACGCAAATCATTCAACAATCTTTCCGTGACACTGTTCATGACCTGTACCAACGTGCCGGCAAGAAACCGGAATCTTGGCAGTGGGGGGAAGTACACACGATTACCTTTGACCATCCCTTGGGTTCGCAAGCGGGATTGGATCTGATTTTCAACAAAGGGCCGTTTGCCGCCGGAGGAAGTGCCGTAACACCGGGAGCCGCTTCCTATCCGTTGAAAACTCCGTATGAAGTGACTTCGTCAGCCCCATGGCGTTTCGGTGTTGATCTGGCGAACATGAATCAAGGGGTCGATATCCTGTTTGGCGGCAGTTCCGGTCATCCCTTCAGCAAACATTACGCGGACCAAATTGACAAGTGGATGCATGGGGAATACAAGACCATGTGGTTTTCCGACGAGGACGTAAAGCGTGCGGCCGGTGACCGGGTGCTGATTCTGAAACCTTGAGAGTCTTCCGTCAGAACACAGAAACATCGTACTCCGCGAAGAAGAGAAACAACGGCTTGACTCTTCGCAAATAATCCTGCAATAAGTATCCCGTACCACTCTTATGGTGATACGGGATAATTTTTTCGACGTATTTGGGCTATTGGCAAAACGCAAACTTTTGCTTTTGCCGCTCGCGGATTTGTATCTCGTTCAGTTTTGACAATAATTTTCGCTGATTTTGTTCATCGAAAAAGACGAGTTTAACCCCGTACAGAAACATATCGTTCTCATCTTTTTTCCAGATGATATGCCCGTATACATCGGTTGGTTCATGCGGAAAATCAATCACTATCTGCCATACCAACATCTCGGTAATCGGCAATTCCCGGTCGGACAGAAAACATAGCCCTCCGCCGGAAATATTTTGCACCTCCGCTTCAAATGTCTCGCCCAGCGATAACATCTTGCTGCCTAATTTACGAAGCCGGAGCGAACAGAAAACAGTCAGATCCAATCGAAAGTATTCTCGTTGTCTCATGCACTATCCCCTCCCAGCCCTGTCTCCACTACCCTCATTTATCATTTTCAATTAAGGGTGTTACTAATTTATAATATTGTCGGCGAAATTACACCGTACGGAAGTCCTATTTATTTTTTAATTCAACCTTAGAGTTTCCCGCGAAGATAAAAAAAGCGAACTTCCTGTAGGAAGTCCGCTGTTTCGAGATAGGTCTTAAGTCCTAAGAACACTTTCTGAAGGTTTCTTGAACTCGCAGCGCATGACTTTTTCCGCGATCAGGTTTCCCATTTCGGCAGTGGTAACTGCTGTTTCGCCGACTTGCGCCAAATCCGCAGTGCGCACTCCTCCCCGCAGCGTTTCACGAACCGCCTGTTCCACTGCTGCCGCCTCCTCTTCCCAACCAAACGAGTGGCGAAGCATCATGGCTGCAGACAGAATCATTCCCAACGGATTGGCAATTCCTTTTCCGGCAATATCAGGCGCCGACCCGTGAATCGGTTCATACACAGCGACCGTCGAACCGATGCTGGCAGACGGCAGCATCCCGATGGAACCGGTCAGCATAGCTGCTTCGTCGGACAAAATGTCACCAAACATGTTTTCGGTGACAATCACGTCAAATTGCCGTGGATTCCGAATCAACTGCATCGCGCAATTATCGACCAAAATATGCTCGCAGCGGACATCCGGATAATCGCTGGCAATTCGACTGACCGTTTCCCGCCACAAACGGGACGATTCGAGGACATTGGCTTTGTCGACCGAATGGACCGTTTTGCTCCGCGCTCTTGCGACTTCAAAGGCCATTCGAACGATTCGTTCAATTTCCTCAGTTGTATAGACAAGCAAGTCGCTTGCTTGCTCCCCATGCTCCAATTGTTTTCGGCCTTTCTCGCCAAAATAGATGCCGCCAGTCAATTCCCGCAAAATCAACAGATCTACACCCAGAACCACTTCCGGTTTCAAGGTGGAGGCATGCAGCAAAGCCTCTATTGTGGAGACAGGACGAAGGTTGGCAAACACGCCGAGTTCCTTCCTCATCCGCAACAAACCTGCTTCCGGACGCAAATGGCCGGGATTCTGATCCCATTTTGGACCGCCGACCGCAGCCAACAGCACAGCGTCCGATTCCTTCATTCCTTCCACTGTTTGCGAGGGCAAAGGGTCGCCATATTCATCGATTGCCGCACCGCCGATCGGCAAAGAACGGTAACTCAATTGACGCCCAAAACAGGAACCGACCGCTTCCAACACTTTGACGGTTTCGGCGGT
>JAGVBM010000109.1 GCA_020059765.1 Bacillota bacterium | reverse complement strand
TTGGCTGCTGCTAATCGCCGCAGGCATTGCAGCACAAGGATTGGCCGGATTCTGGTGGAACCAGGGTGTCGCTCGCGTCGGAGCTTCCACCGCATCGATGTTTATGAATATTCCGCCCTTTGTTGCGTTGATTGTCTCACATTTTGTCTTGGGTGACGCCATCTTTGCAAGTCAGGTGATTGGCGGTCTTCTGATTCTGCTGGGGGTTGCTGTGTCCAATCGGAAATCCCTGCCAAGGCTGCGACATGTGAAAGGGGTGTAAAAAACGGCCCAGACAAGCATGGGCCGTTTCCATTTTAAGTTGGCTGAAACTCTGTGTGAATCTGTTCCAAGGTGACTGCAATGTCACAAGACAATTGTGCAAGATAATTGTTATTGTCTGGTGACCCGCACATTATCGACGTGCATTGTTGTCCCTCCGGGCGAATCCACATAAAATCCGACATCGATTTGGCCATTGGTGACAAAAATATTGCTGATGCTGATATACTTCCATACGCCGTCATTGGATATATTGTAATACTGTGCACTGCCTCCATAATTCGAGATTTCCGTCCTCGCCGTATAGGGAGCTGCGTTCTTGAGCCGAACCCAAGCCTCAAATTTGTAGTTTGCGTTGTTCTCCGGAACACTGACGACTTGGTGAATACTTTGTTGATAAGCGGTTGGCGCATACAGGTACGCCCGTTTGTCGCCTGTCCACGGGGATTCCGGGGGATTGATGCCGGATCCGCTATCGATGCCAAACGCAACGGATTGTCCCGTCGGATGCCATTCCGTCCAATTGCTGTTAAAATTCAAATCCCTGTCAAATCCCGGATTGTCCAGCAAATTCTTTTCCGATTCGGGTACTCCCGGAATACTTGTTGCGACCAGAATTCGATCCAGGTTTACATTTCCGCTGTCCGTAGAGTCCATCCGATACGCAATCGTATTCGCTCCCGCATTGAGCGGCAGTGTTTGAACGGAATCTTGCCAAACATTCCAGTTGCTTCCCGGACAAATGGAACCGTGATGCAGTCGAGATTTACATTTCCGGTATCCCCCGCATCACTGTCATATTTCAATGTAATAACGTTATTGCCCGCCGTCAAGGGCAGTGTTTCGGTCTGTACGGACCACGTATCCCAATTGGCGAGGTTTTGCAAACTCGTTTGTTTGACTCTTTCCCCGTTTACATACATGCTCAACGTTTTCGCTGAGCCTGTTGCATTCGCATATCTTACACCCACATTATAATCGCCGCCTGTTTTTACATTCGCATAAAATGTGACTCCAGCGCCTGCATTGTATAGTCCGTCCACGAAACCCGTTCCCGAATAACCGGAATGGTTGTTGTTTACAGAAGCTTTGGTGCCGGTTGTATTGCCCGACAGCGAAGCTTCCTCCGCTTCATAGTTGAATGCGGTATCTGAAACACTTCCGCTTCCGGAAGCTACGATCGTCTTGGCAGCCGTACTTCCTGCCGCCACTTTTACATAGGTTACATCTCCATAAACATCTTTTCCGGTTGCCCAGGTTTCACCAACGAAAGTTTTTAGCGCTGCGAGATCTGTCTGCTTTGGAAGCGTTGCGCCATTCAATGTTACACTCGCAGCCGCTTTTCCATGAATTTTTGCAATATAGTATTGAAGAGCAGCAGCATAGGAGCCCGACTTCGCGCCTATCGCGACATTAATACCGCTTGTTCCTTGATCTTGAGCGGAAATGGACTGTCTGAAGTAACTTCCCTGTTCATAGTTGTAACTGGATCCATCATCATCGTAGTACGAAAAGCTTGTTTGCTGCGAATCAGGGAAAACATCGAGATTGATCGTATCGGCCGTTTGTTGTCCGACATAATCGAGAACCTTTTGGGTCGGAATGATCGCTCCTTTCTTGATGAAGAGGGGCATATCCGACAAAGTGTCGGCGTTGATCGGATAGGAAACGGTTTGTCCGCCCGCATACGTGATGCCTCTGAAGTAATCAATCCATGTTCCGGAAGGCAAGTAGATCGCTTTCGACATTTGTCCTTTTTCCACTACGGGGGCGGCCAGCAGCCAGTCTCCAAACAGCCAGGCTTCTGTATTATTGTTTACATTCGCATCCGCAGGAGAGTCGAAAATCAAGGGTCGCACAAGTCCCACACCCGTATCAAACGCGCTTCTTTCATACGAATACAGGTAGGGAAGCAACGAATAGCGCAAGTGAATCGCGTGTTTGGACATCTCTTCAGCCGTTGTGCCGTAAAACCACGGTTGACGCTGTTGATGGTTGTTCCCGTGAACCCGGAATACCGGCGTCAAGGAACTGAATTGCATCCACCTCGTATAGAGCTCCGGACTCGGATTGGCTGTCGTTCCGTCCTGCTGGTTGAATCCTCCCGTATCCATGCCCCATTTCATTTGCCCCAGATTGACGGAAGAGAGCATAACGGCCCGTTGCTCCTGCATGCCCGCAGCCCAGCTAATCTTTTCACCTTGATAAAATTGGATGCCGATGTCTCCCGACCAAAGAGTTGTGGCGTATCTTTGCGCACCCGGATAAAATGTTCTCGCCGTTTGCCAAACACGTTTATTGTCGGCCGTATAGCTTCTCTGCCCTTCGTAAAGAGATTGTGACATGTGAGTGGTGGTGAAATTTCCAAACCAATAGGTTACCCCGTTTGCCGAGACTTTGTCCGTCTCATCGTTCCACCAGCCCACAATCCCCTTGTCAAATGCATCTTTGGAATGGTCCCAGTACCATGACCTTGCCGCAGCATTGTATGGATCGATACTTCTTACGGTAACCGGAATAAAATAATCCAGATATTCGTTATGACCCGGATACCAATAGCCGCCGTTGTTCGCATCGATCGACTGAACAGTTGTCTGATTGCTGAAATCTTTCGTGACAATACGCGGCTTGGTAATGCCAATCATCTTGATTCCTTTGCCGTCCATTGCAGTCTTCCAGGCTGTCGTGGCTGAATCCGGGAATTTCGTCGTGTTCCATCTGAATTCTCCGTAATTGTTTTCCCCGTATACTTTCCAGTCATAGTCGAGACCGTAGCCGTCAATCGGAATATTTTTAGCCCGATAAGTATCGACCATATTGACCATTTCCGTTTGATTGGTATCCCACTCAAAGTTCATGAATCCGAGGGACCATTTTGGCAGCATGGGTGGCTTCCCGGTAATTTCCGCGACAGATCCCATGATTTCTTTAGGGTTGCCCAGCATAATGTAATACTCGACATCCGTTTTTGCATACCGACGCCCCTCTGTTGGAGTGCCGCCGTAGTAAAATTCCAGCTTCCCGGATGCGTCCTCGGTATAGGGATAGCCTCCGTCGCTGTCCACCAAAATACCGTAACCTGCCGTGCTCCAAATAAAGGGACCGCCGGAATCTCCCTGTTCTCCCGCGTGTGCCGGATGGTTGCTGTTGTTTCGCAGCAGATCTCCATTCCCTTCAAAAGCGTTAAAACTTCGGATTCCATAAATATTCTGACCGCTCGGATGGACGAATCTCACTCCGTCGTAGAAAACGCCGCCCGTGGAAGGTTCCCAGAACAGCGCCGTTCCATCCGCTTTTTTAACAGTCATGCGATAAGGATTTTTCGTGATCTCAATTCTCATTTTTGAAGTTGAAATCACCACGGGATCTGCAGACGCAGAAATGGTCGCGCCAACCGCACTCCAAGTTTTATTCGGATCCATCATCGGTGTATCCGGACTTGGATCAACCCCGTTCGGACGGTAATCCACTTTCAGAATTCCGTCCTGCAGCACTTGCACCGCCACGATGTCGTCATTCGGCTCCGTTCCATTGTCAACGGTGAATGTCACCGAATCTCCCACTACCGAAACGTTGGTCACATTCCCCAATGCACTGACATAGGCATAGGATGGTTTCGCCTGAAGCTCAATCAACGCGGTAAACCACAAAGAGAACAAGGCAAGGTAAAGCAGCACCTTCGTTCGTAATCTTCTCCGCTTTTGCAAGAGGACCAACCGCCTTTCCTTCATTATTAAGAGGGGTTAAGAATCCTCTCTTAACCCCTTTTACGCGAATCAGTTTTCATGAATTGCGACATTGTCCAGGTTTATTCCCAGTGAATTGTTGGCATCGTAACTGACTGTAATCGTGTTCAAACCGGCATTGAGAGACAACGTCGTTGCAGCGACTCCCCATGTATCCCAATTCACAGTTTGCGGCAAAGACAAGTCTTGCACTTTTGTCCCGTTGACATAGATCGCACGCGATCCCGAACCGGCAGCGGAACTGTACTTGAAATCAACGGTGTAGGTGCCCGAAGTTTTCACTGACACATCAAATTGTACCGAGTCACCTACCGTTTCAAAACCATCA
Source organism: Bacillota bacterium (assembly GCA_020059765.1). Lineage (GTDB taxonomy): Bacteria > Bacillota > Bacilli > Tumebacillales > Effusibacillaceae > Effusibacillus. Next base: position 2,386 of record JAGVBM010000109.1, on the reverse strand, counting down.
ACGAAACCTGTGCCCGAATAACCTGCGTGATTCGTGTTTGTCGTCACGTTGTTCAAAGCGGCAAATTCCGCTTCATACTCAACTTTGTTGACGCCGTTCAAGACCACAGTTCTGGAAGCAGCTGCAGAAGCCGTTTTCACATAGGCAAATTTCTGGACCGGATCATAGTACCATCCCTGTGAAGCTCCTTGCAGAGCGCTGAGCGAATCATACTGCGTCAACGCATTGCCATCCAACGTCACCGAATTCGGTTTTGTGGTGAAAACCTGCAAGGTACTTGTCGAATTTATGGGCGGCAACGAGACAGTTTCAGTATTTGCACCGTATTGCTCAGTCGAGGCAATCGTCTTCACGCTTCCTCCGATATCATCGTACCAATTATAGGAAGTGGTGCCGTTCGGATAGACCCTAAAGGTTAAATTGCTATAACTGTTCAGGTTGTTTCCAATACTGCCGCCCAATTCATAATTGGCATTCAGATTCATGGGAAGGATGCTGCCTGATTTCACAAATACGGGAATGTCATCTGCACCAGCGTTATACGTAATCGTTCTGCCGCCGGGTCGCTGTGCTCCCCACCAAAAATCGATCCATTCGCCTTGGGGCAAGTAGATGCTTTTGTTCGTTTCCCCTTGATTCACAATAGGAGCCACCAACAAATTGTCGCCGAACATATATTGGGAAGTCAGCCCGTACGTATTGGTGTCTTGCGGGTAGTCCAGCACCGTCGCCCGCATCATCGGCACGCCCGTATCGCTTGTCTTTTTGGCTTCGCTGTAGATATACGGCAAGAGATTCATTCTCGTATTGGCGTATTTGCGAAATGTGCTGATAATAGTGGAATCTCCTGTTCTCGCCTGGGCGTTCCAGGGAGATCTTTCTTCACTGATGCTTGGATTTGAAGCTTCGGAATGGAATTGCATAACCGGTGAGAAAGCAGCCATCTCGACGGATCGTTTATACAGCTCCGAAGTGGGATAGACTCCCGTAAATCCCGCCAAGTCCCAACTCCAGAAAGGTACACCGGACATGTTCGAGGTCATTCCGGCCAACACGGCTTGTTGGAACGCGGCAAAGGTCGACTCTTGATCGCCCGCCCAATAGATTTGATAGTTTTGTGAGCCTGCCGTTCCCGCCCTGCTGAATGTGACGGCATCGGATTTTTTGGAGCGGGCGAACTCGTTGTAGCCTCTGATATATTCATTGGGGTATCGATTTCGCATTTCGTCCCCTTTTTTTCCATTCGAAAACGTGTTCCATCTGCCCCAGACCATTTCCCCGCCGTCGGTCTTGAAACCGTCAATGCCTATACCATCAAACAAATACGTTCTTTTTGACATCCACCAATTCGTTGCGTTTGGGTTGGTGAAATCGAGCAGCAAACTGTTTTCGAACCAGCTTCCCCAAGGCAGTCTGTACTGACCGCCGCTGCCATTTCCTACGGCATACCCTTGGGATATCATGTACGATTCATCGTTGTCTTTTTGTTGGTATGGATAACTGGTGTATTTGAGCACCGGGATTTGCCACATGACCAGTTTCATTCCATTATTGTGGACAAGATCCGCCATGCCCTTTGGATCAGGCCACTTGCCTGCAGACGGGAATGTAAAATCGTTGTACGTCAATGCCTGATCGCCAGGTTTTGGAGTATATTGGGCATCGTTGAAAATATAAAAGGTATTCTCATCGCTCCATTGCTCAAGCACAACCGCCGTCGCCGGAATGTCGTTCGTATTTGCGTTGTTGATCGCAGTCGTCACTTCCGACTGTCTGTCCCACTCGTTGGCCGACATCCATAATCCAAATGCCCACTTTGGCAGCATGGCGGGTTTCCCTGAAATATCGGCATAGTTGGAGACAACGTCTTTCAGGTCGTTTCCGTAGATAAAATAATAATCGAGCATGGAATTGGAACTTCCGCCGGTGTTGGCTGTAAAACTGTACATGTCCGTTCGTTCGGTGGCCAATCTGAACTTCGAATAATACGTCGAATTTACATATACGCCGTAACCGTTTGTATTCAAGAAAAAGGGAATCGCCATGTACGTCTTTTCATTTTGGTTTTTGTATTGGTTGAATACGTAGGTGTCTACATCCGTCCCTCTTTTGCGGAAATTGTTGTAATGCTCGCCAAAACCGTAAAATTCTTCATTGGCAGGCGAGTAGAAGTGGTCTTCCACCTTGTCGATGATCGATGTTCCATCGGTAAGCCAGGCCATATTCCGGTTGATCGTGCTGTCATACTGTTTGGCGATCAACGTCGTGCCGTCCGGTTTGTATACATTGACGCGAAAAGGATTCTTTTCAACTTTTACTTTTATTTTCGATGTGCTGATCAAGAGATAGGTTGTATAGTCCGTAATCGTATAGTTGCTGAGTCCCG
>JAGVBM010000281.1 GCA_020059765.1 Bacillota bacterium | reverse complement strand
GAAAATAAATTGTAAATTGAAAGCAGAATGAGTATAATCAAATCTTGTTGGGTTTTTAATGAAAAGGTGGTCGGTTTCAAATGATGAACGTGACGTTCAACAAGGGTGCGATTCGCAAAATGCAAGAGGTTTTGACAGGTTCCAACGCGGAGGGACAAATGGTGCGTATCATGGTCGATCATGTGCACGGCGACCATGCCCATTATGGCCTGATTTTGTCACAAAAGACGGAACATGACGACGTGGTGGATGTCGGCGGATTGGAAGTGCTGGTTGACCGAAGACAAGCGGACTGGCTGGATGGTATCGAAGTGAAATATCTCCTGTATCCGCAAGAGGGATGGAAAATTACTAACCCAAAACGCAATAACCATGGAGATCACTAGTCGTGAAACGTGATTTCTCTTGACGAATAAGGTTGCTTGATTTTTGGAAAAAATCAGGATATCCTAAAAACGAACATGAATTTTGACGAATCATGTCGAAGTTGTAACATTTGATTAGGATTTTTAAACTTTTTGTGAAAGTTTGAAGATTCCGAGAAAATCACTTGAAGTTTTTTTCTTTTTGGAATATTTTATAGATGTCTTAAAAATTGGAAAAGCAGGTGACAGAAATTGCCTCTTCTGGAGAAGATTCAAGAATTTAACCGTTTGCTGCAAAAATCCGCCGTCCAAGGTGTAGACTTTAAAGAACTGGCCAATATGCTCAGCGATATGATCAAAGCAAATGTCTACATCGTGGAGAAAAACGGCAAGATCCTTGGGTACGGATTGACCGAGTATGAGTTGACTCTCGAGTGGAACCAAATCATGAATGTGGAAAAAAGGTTCCCGGGCAACTTTAACGAAACGCTCCTCAAGATCGAAGAAACAATCAAGAACATCGAAAATAAAGAAGCTTTTTACGTGTTCTCGAAAGAGGAGAACGAAGTCTTCAAGAAGAAAAACCTTACAATCGTCCCGATTCGGGCGGGCGGTCAGCGATTGGGCACCTTGGTGCTGGCCCGTCTCAATACCCAATTTACGGACGACGATCTGATTTTGGCCGAATACGGGGCTACCGTGGTCGGAATCGAAATCATGCGCGCCCAACAGGAAGAAATTCAAGTGCAAGCTCGAAACCGCGCGATTGTTTCGATGGCGCTGGAATCCTTGTCATTTTCGGAACAGGAAGCCATTCATCACATCTTCCAAGAGCTTGAAGGGAACGAAGGGTTGCTGGTGGCAAGCAAAGTGGCGGATCGCGTGGGCATTACCCGTTCGGTCATCGTGAACGCCATCCGCAAACTGGAATCTGCCGGTGTGATCGAATCCCGGTCGCTGGGAATGAAGGGGACCTATATCAAGGTTCTGAATCCTCTCTTCCTGGAGAACCTGGAAAAACTGCACACCCGTTAATCGCCACAGACGCGCTGCCGCTCATCGGGCCTGAATTTAGGCCTGTGAGCGGCTTATTTTGGTCCGTTTTTATGGTACTATAAAGGAAATGGGAAGAGAGGCCTCCTTAGGGGACAAAACCTTGAAAGTGGGGAATACATATGGCTAATGCAGTAAGCAATTCGCAAATCCGCGATATCAGCTTGGCACCGCAAGGAAAGTTGAAAATCGATTGGGTGGCGGCGCACATGCCCCTCCTGAACAGTGTCAAGGACCAGTTCGAAAAAGACAAACCCTTTGCCGGGAAGAAGATCACGATCTGTTTGCATCTGGAGGCGAAAACCGCCTATTTGGCGAAAGTTGTGCAAGCGGGCGGCGCCGAAGTGGCCGTTGTGGCATCCAATCCGTTGTCCACCCAGGATGACGTTGTCGCCGCGCTGGTCGACGGTGGAATCCATGCTTACGCTTGGTACGGGGCTACGGATGAAGATTACAAGCGGCACATTGATCTGGCGCTTGATTTCGGCCCGGATGCATTGATTGACGACGGGGGCGATCTGGTGTCGACCCTGCACGGAGAACGCCCGGAGCAGGCGGAACAGATCATCGGCGGTTGTGAAGAAACAACTACCGGGATCCTGCGCCTGCGGTCGATGGAGAAAGAGGGACGTCTGAAGTTTCCGATGATGGCAGTCAACGACGCTTACTCCAAATATTTGTTCGATAACCGGTACGGAACCGGTCAATCGGTATGGGACGGCATCATGCGCACCACCAACTTGGTGGTGGCGGGCAAAACGGTCGTCGTTGCCGGCTACGGCTGGTGCGGCAAAGGGGTGGCGATGCGGGCGAAAGGTCTGGGCGCCAATGTGGTGGTGACGGAAATCGATCCGATCAAAGCAGTGGAGGCGGTCATGGACGGTTTCGCGGTGCTGCCGATGATTGACGCGGCGCGAGTGGGGGATTATTTCGTCACATTGACCGGCAATAAGGATGTCATCACCGCCGAGCATTTCTACGTCATGAAGGACGGTGCGATCCTCGCCAACGCAGGCCATTTTGACGTGGAGATCAGCAAACCGGATTTGCACACGATGAGCAAGTCGGTTCGCAAAGTGCGCAACAATATTGAAGAATTCACTTTTGCCGACGGACGCAAAGTTTATTTGCTGGCTGAAGGACGACTGGTCAATCTGGCGGCGGGCGACGGACACCCGGCGGAAGTGATGGATATGACCTTTGCTCTGCAAGCCCTGTCCCTGCGGCATGTTATTGACAATCGTGCCGCGTTGGAAGCGAAAGTCTACCCGGTTCCCGATCATCTGGACCGCTATGTGGCCGGCCTGCGTCTGAAAACATGGGGCATCGGGATTGACGAATTGTCGGACGAACAGCACAAGTATTTGGACAGTTGGGCGGACTGAAAGTTCAAGGGACAAAGTTCTTTCGCATAGGATAGCAACATGACCACAACGATGGGGTGTTGAGATCGATGCGAAAGCTGATTGGAGTCACCGGTTCGCTCTACTCGAGTCGTTCCGGCGTGGAAGGGATTTTTGCAGGCGACGATTATACGGCGGCCATCGTGGAAGCGGGAGCGCTGCCGATGGTTTTGCCCATCGGGCTGCAGGACGAAGCGGTCGAATCCTTGGCCGATCAATTGGACGGATTGCTGCTGACGGGTGGTGTCGATCTGGATCCTGCGTATTTTGGCGAGGAACCGATCCCACAGTTGGGTGAGGTGTCTCCGGCTCGCGACGAGATGGAATGGCAATTAACGGAAGCGTTTCTTGCGCGGGACAAACCGATTTTTGCCATTTGTCGCGGGATACAGGTCGTCAATGCGGTGGCCGGCGGTACATTGTATCAGGATTTGCACACGCAGAAACGGGGTGTTTTGCAGCATACGCAACGGGCGCCCCGCTGGCATGCGTCACATGAGGTGGCGCTGGCCGCCGGCAGCAAACTGGCAGCGATTTTCGGAACGGAACGAATTCGTGTCAACAGTTTCCACCACCAGGCGATCCGTGAAGCGGCGCCCGGGTTTCTTGTCACTGCCGTAGCCCAGGACGGCGTGATTGAAGCGGTGGAAAGCGTTCGTCATCATTATGTGGTCGGCGTGCAATGGCATCCGGAAAACATGTGGCGGCACCAGCCGATTGTTCACAACTTGTTTCAGACTTTTGTGGACAATTGCGGCGGAAAGTAGAATCATGGACAAACAGTCGGCGATGTTGGAGCGTGAAGCGGTTGGATTGGGTGGAAGGCATTACCGGAGGCTATATTGGACTCGGCAAGCTGTCCTTTATTTTTGTTATGATCGCGTTGACCAATTTTTTTGATACTACGTCGTATGCCGCCAGGATTGCGGGAGTGCGGAGCAAGCAGTTGGCGATTTCCAATTCCCTGTTTGCAATGCTGACGTTCGGTTCGCGGATGACCACCTTTTTGTATTTGACGCCGATTGGGACATTGGCCGATCAGGCGATCAACAAAGGATTCGATCCGCTGTTTGCGCTGCAGTTCGTGCTCCTGGGCGCGACGGTGGGAACCGGATTGGGGGTGGTGCTGCTGCCGCCGACGGTGAGATTTTATGAATTGGGCATTGAGCGGATGGAGCGGGAAGGGACGACCATGCGGGTGTTCAAATCCCTGTTCCTGACAAAAGACGGATTGCGGGACTTGCGCCGTTGCTGGATCAAGCCGAAGTGGAGCATGTGGAAAGGGATCAGCCTGCAAGGAGTGCCGAAGGACATGGTCATCATGAACGCGGTTCTCTATTCCTTCTTTACGGTCGGTTCGATTGCCGCGTTGTACGCCGGGTCCCTGGCCCCCGACTATCGGCTGACGGCGAGCAGTTTGTCGCCCGCCATCAATGCGATTGCCGCGTTTTTGCTGTTGTTTTTGGTGGACCCGCGCGGTGCGATCATCATGGATCAGGGGATTCATCGCAAAGTGTCGATGGAAGTGGTCAAATCGTCGATGGTCTACCTGGCCCTCAGCCGGTTGGTCGGCACAGCGTTGTCGATTCTGGTCCTGTATCCGGCTGCGAAAGCGGTCGCCTTCTTGGCCCAGTTTTTCTATAAATTTATGAGCTAACTTGGACAAGCCTGATAAAGCCAAGATTACGCAACAACGCCGCGTAAGGGTGCTGACAACTACCGGTTGCCGGCTCGCTTAGGCGGGGTTGTTGAGCAAATCGCGAACTTTTTGCAGCAAATCGTTCGGGTTTTCACCCGTCAGAATTTGCCGGTCATCGATCAGCACAAATGGTTTTTTGAAACATTCGGCGCAATTGCCAAGACATCCCCAGCGCTGCTGCTGAATCTCGGGGAAATCGCGGCGGACGGTCTCAAACACAAGCTTTGAGCCGTTGTCCAGGTTGCCGAGACAGTATTCCAGTTTTTTGACGGACACAATCGTACCTCCAGAGTTTCAATAGCTTCTATCCGCATGTTCAGGAAATGGTTCTGCGCCGCCATGCCCAGACTCCTAAGCCAATCCCCAGCATCAACAGAAAGGCCGCCAACCATCGGTTGATCACGGATAAAATCCACGCGGCGTTGGCGCCAAACCAGCAGCCGATGCCAAGCCAGGCGGCACACCACAAAGCGAAGCCAAGCAAGGATGTGACGAGGAAGGTGGGCCAGGTCATGCCGCCAATTCCCGCAAAATAACTGGACAATGTGCGAACACCGGGGAGAAATCGGCCAACCAGCACGACCCACATACCGAATCGGTCGGACAGTTGTTCGGTCATGCGGATATGTTTCGGCTGCAGGAGCAGCAGGCGTCCGAAGCGGTGCAAAAATTCGATCCCGTAGGCACGGCCCACGGCAAAGGCAACAAGAGAACCGAGCCAACTGCCGACGGCGGACCAGAATAAGACTTGCCAATAGGAAAAATGGTTCAATGCGATCATATAGCCGTAAAATGCCAGCACAGCATCGCCGGGAAAGGGCACGCCCAATCCTTCCAGGACCATTGCAATCGCCATTCCGGCATAACCGGCGTCATGCACCCAAGCCAGGAGCGAACGCCACAAGGAAAGCATGCGAATTCCTCCTTCCGATTGTAACACAAATCGGTGCGAACGATTGGACGACCTGATTCTATTTGAATTTATTTCATTCTGTCGGCATTCATTCGTCATGGCAGCAAATTTGTCCGATGATCATAAAAAAACGGCCCAAGCCGTACGCAGACACAAAAAAAGCCCCTGTTGGGGCCTTATCAATTTCAGTATTGTTCATTCCGGACCGGATCGCCGAGCGGCACTTGCAGGAAGTTCGACAGGTGGCGGGCGTCTTCCTTCGAAAGGTTGAACATTTTGCCGAGATAGTCCAGGTTTTCCACATCATGACCATCCAACAACGCGCTGTTGTTCGATTGGAGACAAGTGACGATCGTCTTTCCGTAGAAAAGATCGGAATACGTCAATGTGAAGTCAAAACGTTTTCCTTCGGTGATAAAACCGACATGACGCGTGCGAGTCGATTCAACTTCATCAAACAAAATTTGGTCCATTCGCTGCAACCTCCCTTTTGGAATCGTATTTATGCCATCCAAGGGGATGTCATTACTTGCTCTAATCATAACTTATATGGTTCAAAAAAGGAAGAGCCAATTTTGAAAATAGGCAGAAAATATATTCCGAAAGATGCCGATTCCAATTGATTATTTCAATATTTTTTTACGGTTGTGGTTTGGGAGTGAGAACAATGGGTCGTTTACATGGATAAATATTTTTTTAGTCCATGTTAAATTTTGAGTAATTAGACTGAATTTTTAAACGAATTAAGGTCCATTCTGAGAAAAATTGGACTGTCCGTCAGCAGCGGCACACAAACTGTGCCTGCCGGTATGATACAATTGTCGAAGAATGAAGGAGGTCGTCAAATGGCCATTGTAGCGCCCGATTATGCACAAGTTATCGGTGAAGAACTGCATTTGCGGAAAGGGCAGGCGGCAACAACGATTCAGCTGTTGGACGAAGGCAACACGATTCCGTTTATCGCCCGCTACCGCAAGGAAATGACCGGAGAATTGGATGAAAACCAACTTCGTTTCATTCAGGAACGGGTGGAACGTTTACGCGGCTTGCATACCAGACGGGAAGAAGTGTTTCGGCTGATTGAAGAGCAGGGGAACATAACGCCCGAATTGGAACAGTCCATTCAACAAGCAAAGATCCTGACCGAACTGGATGACATCTACCGTCCTTATCGTCCCAAGCGAAAAACAAGAGCTTCCATCGCAAGGGAAAAAGGGCTGCAGCCGCTGACCGAATGGTTGAAGCAAAACGGGCAGGGGAACGTCCTGAAACAGGCGGATGTTTACATATCGGAAGAAAAAGGAGTCCTATCGGCAGAAGACGCGCTGCAAGGGGCACTCGACATATTTGCGGAGGAAGTGGCGGATGATGCGGAGGCTCGCAAATGGATCCGGGAATGGACCTTGCAGCATGGCTCCATTGTCAGCAAGGCTGTCGACCCGTCAGCCGAGTCGGTGTACGAGGCGTATTACGAGTATGAGGAACCGCTGCAAAAGGTGCCGCCGCACCGAATTCTCGCCATGAATCGGGGAGAAAGGGAAGGGTTTTTAAAAGTCTCCGTCAAGGCTCCTGTGAATGCTCTGTACACTTACTTGCAAAAGAAATTCCTGACCCAAGCAGGCAGCGCGTCGACGCCACACTTGCTCGGGGCGGTGGAAGATGCGTACAAGAGGCTGATTGCCCCGGCGGTCGAACGGGAAGTACGTGCCCTCTTGACGGACAAAGCGGAGGAACAGGCGATCCGCGTATTTTCCGGGAATTTGCGGCAACTGCTGCTGCAGCCCCCCGTTCGCGGCAAAGTCGTGATGGGGGTTGATCCGGCGTATCGCACAGGTTGCAAATTGGCGATTGTCGATGAAACGGGAAAATTGCTGGATATTGCCGTCGTATACCCGACACCGCCGCAAAACAAAGTGGCGGAGGCAAAGCGGATCACATCCGCCTTGATGCAAAAGCACCATGTGGAAGTAGTCGCCGTCGGCAACGGGACAGCGTCCCGCGAAACGGAGCAGTTTATCGCCGAACTGATCAAAGAACTGCCGCAAGACATGGTCTATGTGATCGTATCGGAAGCGGGAGCCAGCGTCTATTCGGCATCCAAACTGGCGGGGGAAGAGTTTCCCGAACTGGATGTGGCGGAGCGCAGTGCCATCTCGATTGCCCGACGGCTGCAAGATCCTTTGGCGGAATTGGTCAAGATCGACCCGAAATCGGTCGGTGTCGGTCAGTACCAACATGATGTGTCGCAGAAAAAGCTGGAAGAACAACTGACCTACGTGGTCGAATCGGCGGTCAATTCGGTTGGCGTTGACCTGAATACAGCATCTGCCTCGCTGCTTTCCTACGTATCCGGACTGTCGGCGACAGTGGCCAAAAATGTGGTTGCGTTCCGGGAAGCAAACGGCAAGTTCGAGACGCGGAAGGCTATCAGCAAGGTCGCGAAGCTTGGACCGAAAGCATTCCAGCAAGCGACCGGATTCCTGCGCATTCCGGATGGAAGCTATCCCCTGGACAATACGCCGATTCACCCCGAATCCTATCAGGCGGCCGAATCCCTGTTGGGAAAATTGGGCTTTACCCTGGACGCGGTCAACGATCCGCAGCAACGAAACGAGCTGAAATCGGCCCTGCAGCACATTCAAACGGAACAAACGGCGGAGCAGCTGGGCATCGGTGTGCCGACACTGCGGGACATGATCGAAGCGCTGTTGAAGCCGGGCCGTGATCCGCGGGAAGAGCTGGAGCCGCTGGTGTTTCGCACCGACGTCTTAAAGATTGAGGATTTGCAAATCGGCATGATTCTCAAGGGAACAGTCCGGAACGTGGTAGACTTTGGCGCCTTTGTCGACATCGGATTGAAAAACGACGGACTGGTGCACATTTCCGAATTGGCGGACCGGTTTGTCAAACATCCGATGGACGTGACAGCGGTCGGCGACATTGTCGATGTACGTGTGATTTCGGTGGATGTGAACAAAGGAAGGGTCGGATTGTCGATGAAGGGCACCATGGATTTAAAATCCGGGCTGTAATAAGAGAGAGGAGACAATTCGCGATGGGGCCCCCTCCCCCGTTCAGTTGCCCTGTTATTCCTGGGAACGGTATAATGAAGAAACAATCGGGGGCAAACGGAGGGAGTATCCAATGAACCTGCGGGACATCGGAGAATTCGGACTGATAGACCGGCTGCGGGGAAAACTGAACCCTGCCGATGAAACGGTGGTCGTGGGGATCGGCGACGACGCGGCGGTTGCCGCTTATCACCCAGCGTCTCATGTCTTGATCACCACCGACATGCTGGTTGAAGGCGTTCATTTTCGAGAGGATACGATCGATTACCGCTCATTGGGGTGGAAATCGCTTGCCGCCTCCCTATCAGATATTGCGGCAATGGGCGGAATACCTCGGCATGCGGTCGTTTCCCTTGCCATCCCGCCTGCTTTCGCTGTGGCAAAATTGGATCTGTTATACGAAGGAATCGGGCAAATTTGCGAAGCGTACCATACCCATGTGATTGGCGGAGATATTGTGAAAACGGAAGGTCCGCTGGTCATCTCCGTTACCTTGACCGGTGAAGTGGAACAAGGCAGAGCGCTGCTCCGATCGGGGGCGCAAGCGGGGGACCTGGTGTTTGTAACGGGTCCGATTGGCGGATCGGCGGCCGGGTTGTCGTTTTTGCAAAGCCACCAACAGTCTCTCGTCCATCCAGATGAGCAATCGGTTCTGCTGAACAGTCATCAGCGGCCGCAGCCGCAGGTGGAAGCCGGCCGGATTTTGAGTCAGAGCGGCGGATGCACTTCCTGCAACGACATTTCGGACGGACTCGCCAGTGAACTGAACGAAATCGCAATCGCCAGCGGAGTCGGAATTGTCGTGGAAGAGGAGCGGCTGCCGATCGCGCCCGCTGTGAGGAACTTCGCGCGATTAGCGGAACGAAACAGCACAGACTGGGCATTGTACGGCGGGGAAGATTATCAGTTGACCGGCACGCTGTCGCCCTTGGCTTACGGTTCCCTTGTCAATCAATTTCTGATGCGGGGATTGGAACTTCATCTGATAGGCCGTGTCACGGAAGGGCAAGGTGTGATTTTACGGTGCAGGGACGGGGAAGAACAACGCCTGCAGGCACGGGGATACAATCATTTTGCAGAGTAGGGGGAACAAGATTGTTTCAAACGATCACGCACACACCGCAAGCGACACGATCCATTGCGGCACAATTGGCAGAGCTGTTGGAGCCGGGCGATGTCCTGACGCTGTCCGGTGATCTGGGAGCCGGCAAAACGACATTTACGCAGGGATTGGCGGAAGGATTGGGCGTAGCCGATAGGGTCAATTCCCCCACTTTTACTTTGATTCGAGAATATGAAGGACGAATTCCGTTATACCATATGGATGTGTATCGCCTGGGGGAACAAGCTGCCGCCGAAGATTTGGGAATCGACGAATATCTGTACGGGGACGGAGTCTCGGTCATCGAGTGGGCAGAGTATATAGAGTCGCTGTTGCCGGAGGATCACCTGCAAATCAAGATCCGCAGTCTGGCGGAATCCGAACGGGAAATCACCATTTCCGGGCAGGGCGATCGTTCGGCGAGGATCGTGGAGGAGTTGAATCGCAGATGCCGTATTTAGCCGTTGACACCGCAACGCAAACCTTAACGATTGCAGTCGGTGAACGCGGACGATTGCTGGGAGAAGCCAGTGTTTTGGTCAAGAAGAACCATTCCAACCGCCTGATGCCGATGATCGAGTCGCTGTTGGCCGATTTGGAGATGGAGGCAAAAGACTTGAAGGGGATTGTGGCCGGACATGGACCGGGTTCTTATACGGGTGTGCGCATCGGGGTCACGACCGCAAAAATGATCGCTTGGGCGCTGCAAATCCCGCTGGTCGGGGTATCAAGTCTTGACGGCTTAGCCGATCATTACCGAACATCCGATTTGCTGGTCTGCCCCATGTTTGACGCCAGACGGCAGCAGGCTTACTGCGCGCTGTACGAACGGCTTGCGGTTGGAGACGGGGAATCTTTCGTCAAAATCGAACCGGACGCGCTGCGGAAACTGGACAGCTTCTATCCGCTGGTGGAAGAATATCTGGAGCAGCGGCGCAGAGAAGGCAGACGGGAGCAAGTCGTATTTCTGGGCGACGGGGCAGAAGCTTATAAGGAATTGATCGAAGACCGCTTTGGCAAACGGGCGGTCATTCCGGAACGCGGCGCAGAGCGGCTGGTGCGGGCGGCCTATTTGCTCGATGCGGGAATTGCCCTGATTGAGTCGGGACACTCGGCTGCTGCGGAAACCTTTGTGCCGGAGTATCTGCAATTGGTGGAAGCGGAGGCCAAGCTGCTGCAGCGGAAAGGATCGGCAGAGGGCGGTGCAGAATGAACGAAATTCATTTCCGGCAAATGAACCTGACAGATATTGACCGCATTCTCGAAATCGAACATCAGTCCTTTGCCGCACCTTGGTCCCGGGCAGCCTTTGAAGGGGAAATGGTCCGCAACCATTTTGCCCGCTATCTTGTCGTCGAAGTGGACGGTTATGCGGCCGGGTATGCGGGCATGTGGCTGATCATCGATGAAGCCCATATCACGAACATTGCCATCGATCCCTTATTTCGAGGAAAAAAACTGGGCGAATTGTTATTGCGGCAGATGATGACCGTCGCGGTGTGGAACGGAGCGACGCGGATGACGCTGGAAGTGCGGGTCTCCAACAAAAAGGCGCAGCATTTGTATGAAAAACTCGGATTTCGAAGTTACGGTATCCGCAAAGGGTATTATTCGGATAACGGAGAAGATGCGATTATTATGTGGGCGGAACTGGGACCCGGCAACAAGCTGGACATGATGGAAGGATAAGATGCGAATGGGTTGGGTGGAGCAAGTCAGACAAAAATACAGGCGGGATCGGGAAGCTGGAACTCCGTCCTTGATCTTGGGTATCGAGACCAGTTGTGACGAAACGTCGGCCGCTGTTGTTCGCGACGGGCAGGAGGTTTTGTCCAACGTCATCGCCTCGCAAATTGAGATTCATCAGCAATTTGGCGGTGTCGTGCCGGAAGTGGCGTCGCGGCGGCATGTCGAGAACGTTACGCCGGTCGTACAGCAAGCGCTGGATCAAGCGAATGTGGGACTGGAAGATCTGTCGGCGGTAGCGGTGACTTACGGTCCCGGATTGGTGGGGGCGTTGTTGGTGGGCGTCACGGCGGCCAAGGCGATTGCTTTTGCCAAATCGATTCCGTTGATCGGTGTCCACCATATCGCGGGTCACATTTATGCGAACTTTCTGGCGGGCGGTCTGGAACCTCCTTTGCTTGCCCTGGTCGTATCCGGCGGACATACGGAACTCGTCTACATGCCCGAACACGGCCAGTTTGAATTCCTGGGCCGAACCCGGGATGACGCGGCGGGGGAGGCCTATGACAAAGTGGCTCGCAGCATGGGGTTGTCCTATCCGGGCGGTCCTGTCATTGATAAGCTGGCCCGTGAAGGGGATCCGGCTAAGATGGTGTTTCCCAGGGCATGGCTGGAAGAAGGTTCGATGGATTTCAGTTTCTCCGGTTTGAAATCGGCTGTGATCAATACGCTGCACAACGCGGAACAGCGCGGCGAGCGCCTGGAACCGGCTGATGTGGCGGCCGCTTTTCAAGCGTCGGTACTCGATGTTCTGATCGAAAAAACCGTCCTGGCCGTCCGCAAAACCGGGGTTGTGAACGTAGCGGTCGCCGGAGGAGTGGCAGCCAATCGCGGATTGCGTGAACAGTTGCAGGCAAGGGCCAAGCAGGAAGGATTTTCCGTCCTGTTCCCACCGATCTCTCTTTGCACCGACAATGCGGCGATGATCGCGGCTGCCGCCTATCCCTTCTATCGCAAAGGATGGTTTCACCATCTCGACCTCAATGGATACGCCAGTCTGCCGTTAACCGAATGGCAGGAAGGACCGTTTCTCAAATTGCATGAATAATCCCGCGGAAATCGTGGATAACCCCCAGAATCTGCAGATTTAGGGGGTTTTTTTCGGAGTTTTCCACAGATTTACCCACAGAATCAATAAGTTATTCACATGTAATTGTGGATAACTCGATTATTAGAAACAAATCAAGACAAGGAATAGATGAATGTTATCACCAGATATTATGTGAATTTGCAAGGAAATTGTGGATAAGTTCCCCGGATACTGAAACAATGGGAATTGAACTGTGTATGAATCTGGTTGCCATCTTTCCGTGTGGGCTTTTCTGTATCAACTTTTTGCAAACAGGAAAGTGTGAAAGAGAAGGAATTTAGAAATGATTAGTAGAATTAAACTGCAAAACAGGGTTGTTTGGGGTGAATCCAGGTTTGAGCACTTACAAAAGGGATCGCTTGCAGGATCAAATTTTGGACTCGATTCCGGTAGGGATCGTAATGTATGACAATTCCGGTGCAGTCACGTATGTCAATAAGGTAGCTGAAACCATGACTGGCTACAGTCTTCAGGAGATCCAAGATTTTCATGCCAACAGCCATGTTTTAACCGATGATCGCAACATATTTTGGAAGACGTTGCAATCGGGCCAGCCGTTTTTCGGATTTGAGAGTTATTGTCCGACCAGAAACGGAACTGAGTTCCCTGTTGTTACGTCGACGACGCCAATTCGCAATTCTGACGGACAGCAGATTGCAACCATCGCCACCTTTATCGATAATTCGGAAATGAATCGCTTGCAAACCACAGAAGAACATGCCTCTTTGGTTCTTGACCACATTTCGGACGGAGTAATCACGCTCGACAATAATGGGATTATTACCGGATTCAATCGAGGGGCCGAAGAGATTACGGGCCTGTCCGTGGACGACGTGAATCATCGCCGTTTTGAAGAAGTGTTTCCCATGGCTCAATCCGTTTTTGACAAACTGCGGGAGACGCTGTTGACCGGCAAAGAATGCAAGGACGTGAAAACCAGTTTGCAGGTCATCGATAATCGGATCCGCCACATTCTGATTTCGACTCGCATCTTGCGCAGCCGAAAGCAGGACGTACTGGGCGTGATGCTGACTTACAAAGACATTACAATGCAAGAAATGTTGGAAGAACAGATTCGCCAATCGGAAAAACTGGCGGTAATCGGGGAATTGGCGGCCGGCACGGCACATGAAATTCGCAATCCCCTGACCTCGGTGAAAGGATTCATTCAACTGCTTGACCGAAAATTCGAGAATGACGCACCGGAGAAAGAATATTTTCGAATTGTATTATCCGAGCTGGATCGGGTGAATCACATCATTCGCGAATTTTTGCTGTTGTCGAAACCGGCTTTACCCAATTTGCGATTCATCGATGTCAACCTCGTCTTGGAAGAAATCCGCACGTTGATGAGCAGTGATGCGCTGCTGCATAACATTGAACTGGATTTTCACCTGTCCGCCGCACCGATTGTCTGCCGAATTGACGTGGAACAGATTAAACAGGTGTTTATCAATTTGATCCGGAACGCCTTTGAAGCCATCGGTCTCAACGGAAAATTGGCCATCGGCGTTCAGATGACCGACGGGAAATGCGAAATCCGCTTCGCCGACAACGGACCCGGAATTTCGAAAGAATACCAAAACCGGATTTTTGAGCCGTTCTTTACGACGAAAGATGAAGGAACCGGCTTGGGGTTGACTGTCTCCTACCGAATCATTCAAAATCACGGGGGAACCATCCTGATTGATTCGGAAGAAGGCAGGGGCACCACGTTCCGCATCCTGCTGCCTGTTGCTTCCGGTATCTGATCGGATTTGAGAGTATGCCGTCCGTTGTGGCGGCTTTTTTTATACTAAAATTTAAAAGTTTTCAAGGTAACAAGGGACTGGAATACTCTTCCTGATAAACGCCAATCCTAAGGATCGTGCAGGACAATCGGCAAGCGGAAAGTGGCAAGCGGCAGCCTGTAGGGATGCAGGAACGCCGATTCATGGGCCAAGATTGTCAATCGCTCGAACAGAATCGTTGAAGGCACAGGGTGAGGGAATGTATGGCGAACGGCAGAATTCGGATATCGGTCAAGAAGTGGAAGAAACGATTATGGGCAGGAGCGGCGGTGTTGCTGCTGACTGCGTTGCTGCTGACAGAGTTGTTGCTGATAGAGTTGCCAATCGCGGTCAAGGTCAGCGGCGAATCGAAGCAAGATGATCATATTGTCCGGAGCGGGGACAACAGACGGCTGATCTTGATCGTGGCAGACTTGCTGAAAGAAGAGGATCTCAGTTCCGATCGGCTGCCGCATTTGCGGCAATGGGCAAATGCGGGCGGAATCGGTCTGATGAATGCAAACGCCCAGAAATGGAACAAACAGAGCGCCTATTTGACGATTGCCAACAGTTTTCCGAGCAGCATGCCGCAGATACATTCGGATGCCGGACTGTTGGGAGATATCCTGCGCGCCAACCGAATTGAGAGAACTGCGATTGGCAGCGCAGATTCGTTCCTGTTCGTGAGAGATTCTTCGGGAGCGGGAACTTATTTGAACGGCCGGGTGATCAGCAAGCAAGATCCG
>JAGVBM010000383.1 GCA_020059765.1 Bacillota bacterium | reverse complement strand
GGCGGTCCGCTTTGCGCAGCATTTCCTCTGTTTTTATAGTTTCCGTAATATCCATTAATGTACCGATCGTTGCCGGTCTCCCGTTATATTGGATATGTGTGCGAAGCAATTGCAAGTAGAGGGTTGTCCCGTCTCTGCGGCGCCCAAGTACTTCCCCGGCCGATTTTTGAATAATATAATCGTCGACAAGCTTGCCGATCAAATTACTTTGCAGGCATCCCAGCAGTTCAATCAATCTGGGATTGCTGTAGGCAAATTTGCCGTCTTGTTCAATGTAGACCCCGATCAAAGAATGTTCCACCAACGTGCGATATTTGCTTTCCGCTTCTTTGGCAGCCGTCTTTGCCGCATCAAGCCTTTGAAAATACTCGGTGATCGTTGTAAAATAAACCCCTTTCAGCAAATAGAAATACCCCGCCGCCTTAAAAACATGGCCCAGCAGGTTGTTCAAATCATAAATATTCTTGTAAACGGTAAAGTTCAATTCCCCCAAGAGGATCATGAAGGATGCCAAAGCCAACGTCAGAATCTCAGTTTGCTTAGCCCTCTTGTATCGTCTTAAAATGATGCCGATAATCACAAAATGCAAAAGACACACCGCGTATTCCAAGCCGATTTTTAACCCTGAGGGATACTTCGAATCATCCACAATCAGAGTCGGCAGGTGTTCCAAATAGGCGAGCACAAAGATAATGGCGGCGATTGCAGTCAGCGCGGAAACGGAATAAACGGGCCACCGGCTGTTTCGTTTGTAAACACGATCTTCCCGCAAAAGAATCCAAAAAAGGGCGATGCTTTCCGTCATCCTGGCCAATACCCAGAGCCAAACAGAGGGATTTCCGCTCGCATAAAACGGCATCCCGTTATAGACCAATGTATGTGCCGTATCCAACACTCCGACAGCCGTAAATACCGCACCCAATTGAAGTCCGTATTTGGATTTTGTAATCGGGTAGGTCATCCACCCCAAAACGGCGATAAATCCTGAAATCGCAATGCTGTAAAACTCCAGTAACATGTGGGACAAGAGAAACCATTGGTAAGAATCAAACAAACGAAGGTCATCATTAAACACGATCGATGCTGCCATCACAGCCATAGCGAGACCTGCCGTCAGCAAGGTGTTTCGTTCAGATTGCTTCATCAAAATCATGATACCTTGGCCCCTTCCATTTTCATCATAGAGCTTGTCTCATGGGCCTGCTCCATATTATGTAAATTAACTGTGAATAATATTTGAAATTTAACGGTCAAAGAAATTGGGTGGCATCATCATTTTGTTCACGCAGGGGTTATAAGCAGAATAAGTTACTCCAGACAGCATTTTCATTGACTGAAGGAGGTAACTTGATTGGCCAATCAGCAGCGAAATCGAAACGAATTGCATCAGTACTGGAAAAATCCGGACGGAGAAAATCAACCCCGTTATTATAAGATACCTGTAGAGCGCAGCCGATTCTTGCATGAAACGATCAAACGATACGCCAATTCGGATGCCAAAATCCTGGAACCGGGCTGCAACGTTGGACGAAATCTGAATTATCTTTATGAAGCGGGATTTGCAAAATTAACAGGAATCGAGATTAACCAGAATGCCGTTGAGATGTTGAAGCAAAGCTATCCCAAAATGGCACGCGCCGCAAGATTATACAATGCACCTATAGAAGATGTGCTTGCCAAATTTAAACGAAATGAGTTTGACATTGTATATACCATGGCGGTATTGGAGCATATTCATACCGATTCGGATTGGATTTTTGCCGAGATGCAAAGAATCACAAAGTCTTATCTTATTACCATTGAAGATGAAGCCGGTGTTTCCGAAAGACATTTCCCGCGCAATTACAAACAGGTGTTTGAACCGTTAGGTTTTGCACAAATTGAAGAACAGGATTGTCAGAAGGTTATGGGGAGCGGATTTGTATTGCGGGTGTTTAAGAAAATTCCTTAAGTGATTAAACAACTCTGACGCCCGTTGCGTACGAGCGTCAGGGAACTGCTTTTAATCTGGATTTTCAGGGTCGCTTCACTTGACAGCAGTGATTTCGAGTTACTCGCCTTTCTTCGGCCGAAACTCATGCAATAGCTTTGTCAGCGCCCGTTTCTCGATTCTCGACACATAAGAACGGGAAATCCCCAATTCCTCCGCAATCTCCCGCTGCGTTTTTTCCTCACCGTCGGGCAGCCCGAAGCGCCCTCTTATAACTTCCTGCTCCCGTTCATCCAACAGGTTGAGGCGTGAGTAAATTTTGGCTTTTTCCAACTTCAACTGCACCATGTCGACAATTTCGTCGGAATCGGTGCCGAGCACGTCGATCAGGGTGATTTCATTGCCTTCTTTGTCCGTTCCAATTGGGTCATGCAGAGAAACATCCTTGCGGCTTTTTTTCAAGGAACGCAAATGCATCAAAACCTCATTTTCGATGCAGCGCGCGGCATATGTGGCCAATTTGGTGCCTTTATCCGGCTGAAAGCTTTCGATGGCCTTAATCAATCCGATTGTTCCAATGGAGATCAGATCCTCATTGTCTTCCCCTGTATTCTCAAACTTTTTGACAATATGCGCCACCAAACGGAGGTTGTGTTCGATCAGAACGTTTCGGGCATCTTCATCACCCACAGACATCTGCTTCAGGTACTTTTCCTCTTCTTTTTCCGACAGCGGCTGGGGGAAGGCGTTGTTTTTAATGTACGAGACAAAAAGCGCCACTTCCCTGATCAGCCATGTCATCATTGCCAGGATACCAGGCATTGAGTCTGTCACCTCCCACGAAGTATGTATCCCACAGCACGGATCGAAAAAAAATCCAAAAGCGTGTACTTCGCCTGTGTTTCACTATATGTGGGAGGCTGGGCTCATGTGCCTGTCTGAACAAAAAAGGACGTGTATGGAACACGTCCCGATGATTTGGAGGATCATCAATTGTACCTCTTTTTTCTATTCGTATGTAGTGATATGAAGAATCACTTCTTCCAGGTCATTAAGAGTCGATAAAGTATATATCATATCGACGTCCCCTCGTTGATGAAATTCAATGATTTTTTTGAGGTCACTTAATCGGTTAAGCCATCCGCGTCCATCAGTGACAATAAAAAAATACATATGTGAGGTCTTTGCTTC
>JAGVBM010000254.1 GCA_020059765.1 Bacillota bacterium | reverse complement strand
TTGTTCGTTTAGGAGGATACTCACTTGGCACTTCAGCACAACCTTGGACTGAGCCTGATCTTTCGGCTCGAACTTGAAAATTCGAGTGCTACGTTCGGAAAACTGGCTGCCATCATTGGAGAAACAGGCGGTGATATCATAGCGGTCGACGTCATTCGAGTATCGAAAGAAACCGTGATCCGGGACGTGACCGTCAACGTATTTGACAATGAACACGGCCGCAAAATCGTTTCGGCATTAGAGAGTACCACGGGAATTAAAGTCATTAACGTTTCCGACCAAACCTTTTTGATGCACATCGGCGGAAAAGTGGAAGTCACCCCCAAAATCCAGGTCAAAAACCGCGATGATCTGTCCCGCGTATATACTCCCCATGTAGCACGCGTTTGCGAAGCGATTCACGCGGATCCTTCCAAAGCATTTCAACTGACGATCAAACGAAACACCGTTGCCGTTGTCTCTGACGGAACCGCCGTGCTCGGACTGGGCGACATTGGTCCTTATGCGGCCATGCCGGTGATGGAAGGGAAGGCGATGTTGTTTAAGCAATTTTCCGATGTGGACGCGTTTCCCATTTGTCTGGACACGAAAGACCCGGATGAAATTGTACGGATCGTCAAAGCGATTGCGCCCGCATTTGGCGGCATCAACCTGGAAGACATTTCGTCCCCGCGCTGCTTCGAAATTGAAGAGCGGTTGAAAGAAGAACTGGACATTCCCGTCTTCCACGATGACCAGCATGGCACAGCCGTGGTCCTTTTGGCCGGTTTGATCAACGCAGCCAAATTGGTGAACAAACGGATGGAAGATCTGAAAGTGGTCGTTGTCGGAATCGGCGCTGCCGGGGTAGCGTGTTCGAAAATGATTCTTGCTGCGGGTGTCACAAACGTAATCGGTGTGGACCGGCCTGGAATCATCTCCAGGAGCCAGGTGTATGACAATCCGATGTGGCAGTGGTATGCGGAAAACACCAATCCCCAAAACGTGACCGGAACCCTTGATGACGCAATTCGCGGCGCGGATGTATTCGTTGGTTTGTCGGGTCCCGGCGTTCTGAAAGTGGAACATATCCGGTCGATGGGAAAAGATCCGATCGTATTTGCCATGGCCAACCCGACTCCGGAAATCAATCCGGAAGAAGCAGCACCCTATGTGCGTGTGATGGCAACAGGCCGTTCCGACTATCCGAATCAAATCAACAATGTGCTGTGCTTCCCCGGTATTTTTAAAGGGGCGCTTGCCTGCCGGGCCACCACGATCAATGAGGAAATGAAATTGGCGGCCGCCCGCGCCATCGCCGCCGTCGTAAAGGATGAGGAATTATCGGAGCATTACATCATTCCGTCGGTATTCAATAAAAAGGTAGCGGACGCCGTTTCCAAAGCGGTCGTAGAAGCTGCCTACCAAACCGGTGTCGCACGCCGCGAACGTTGGGAAATTGGCTCCAACGACAACTTTTGATTGTCATGGTTCTACAACTTGAGCCACCCTCGCGGGTGGCTCTCTATCATTTGGCAGGTCTATGAAATCATATCCAACCAGATTCGTTTCATTCGTTCTATATAAAATGGGTATTTCTCATCTTCCACTTCCGTTTGTACAATTTCCCTCTCGCAATCGATGCATACGAATTGTCCCCAGATGCGAATCCCGGACAGCTTGTTTTCCCGGCATACGATACACGTATTTGGATAGTGCGTTTCATTCACTTTGATCACCACTTTCCGACTCTTTCATCTAGCATCAGTGTAGGACGAATTTCTTTTATTTTATACCCTATCCTACGAAAAAGTCGGTCATATGGTGAAAAATTTCAGGGCAGTATCCACATTTTTATCACAATCAACGCTGCCAACCCCGGTACGCCCAACAATCCGACCAACACGGCTGTAAACGGATTGATGGGGATATGCAGTTGAATGTACTGTCCGGCCAGATTCAACAGAAACAGCCCGATCACACCAAAGAGCAGTGTTCTTCCGATCCCTGCCATAATGGCCACAGGTTCACGCACATATTGCGCAATCAGAAAAAGCACAACCAAACCCCCAATGGCGATGCCTGCAACTTGCATTGTACTCATCTCATCACACCCTCCTTATTCTAGTTCATCCTATGTCAAGCCAAGACAAGCTATGATTTTTTTCTTGGAGAGGTATTGACGCCGACACAAATTCATCATATATTTTAGCCATAGGAAACATTTTTGTACCTAGATAATTAATTTTCTTATGGACAATAAATTTTCCAAGCACCAAAAAATAATTTTACCCATATGGTTAAACAGAGAGAGGAGGCCGTAAATTCATGAATGATGTTCATCAATCGACGCTGACGGAACGCATCGCTTTCCCAACATTGACAGGTTCCAAAATCTTTACATTCCGCAAAATATTTCCTTTTTTGGGCCCGGCATTTATCGTCTCCGTCGGATATATTGATCCGGGCAACTGGGCCACCAACATCGCCGGGGGATCCAGTTTTGGCTATAAGCTCCTGTGGGTTCTGCTGTTGTCAAACTTGATGGCAATCTTCCTGCAAGTGCTGGCTGCCAAACTCGGTATTGCCACAGGTCGTTCCTTGGCTGAAAACTGCAGGGAGAACCTGTCGAAACCTCTGGTCCATTTTCTGTGGACGACCGCCACGCTCGCGGCCATGGCCACAGATTTGGCGGAATTCTTGGGAGCTGCCATCGGCTTTAAGATTTTGCTGGGAATTCCCATGTTCCCGGCCGCATTAATTGCGGGAGTGACAGTTTTCGCCATTCTCTGGTTGAAACAATTCGGACATCGCAAAGTGGAGATCATCATCTTTTCCATGGTTGCTGTTGTCGGAATCGGGTACTTGGCCGAACTGTTCTTGGCAAAACCCGATTGGGGAATGATTGGCAAGGGGGTTTTCGTCCCCAGTATCGATTCGGCAAGTATTCTGGTCGCTATCGGGATGCTTGGCGCCACCGTGATGCCCCATAACATATTCTTGCACTCGGATCTTATCAAAAGCCGTATGTTGCCGGGCAACCCTGAACATAACCGCAACTTGCTGCACATGGCCAAACTTGACTCCGCCATTGCGCTAAACGTGGCATGGTTTATTAACTCCGCGATGATTATCATGTCAGCGGCCGTCTTTTTTAAAAACGGAATCGGCATCGATTCGATCGAACAGGCGCATGCGACGTTGACCCCGCTGTTGGGGACAGCCTCCAGCATGATCTTTGGAATCGCTCTGTTATCCGCCGGATTGTCCTCATCGACAACTGGAACAATGGCCGGGCAAACCATTTTGCAAGGCTTTTTGCGGATCAAGATCTCTCCGTTACTGACACGGTTGATCACGATGATTCCCGCCTTGGTAATTATCGGACTGCAAGTGAATGCTTTACAGGCCTTGGTGCTTTCGCAAGTTATCCTGTCGCTGCAATTGCCGTTTACGATTCTTCCGTTAATCTATTTCACAAGATCCCGCAAAATTATGGGCGATTTTGTCAATAAACCCTTTGTGAATGTATTAGCGTACCTGATCGCATCGATCATTATTTTCCTCAATGGTTTGCTGCTTTTCCAAACCTTCGGCGGTGAGTTTTCTTTCTAAACATGAAATAAGACTGAGTACGACAAGACTCTGGAACTGACACCAGAGTCTTCAGTCTGTAGACAAAGTTTCGCAATGACGGTTGGTTGATCTCCACTCCATCGTAACCGATTGTTCGCCATTGACTCCCACTATCTGCATGCATCCAAAAAACTCCATAGAAAAACGGCCTTGCCGACAATCTGCAAGACCGTTTGTACGGAAACCGATACCGATTTAGAGGTACGGGCTCTCGTGTTTTGCTTTCAAGCGTCTCCAACGACGCTCCACTTCATCTTCAAAGGCTTTCAACGATTCAGCGTATTCAGGACGCAGCAGATGCTTGGTTTTGCCCATCAGCTTCAACCATTCGCCAACCGGAACACGTTTGCCCTTTTCTTCCGGATCGTGCGTTATCGTCGTCACACCGCGCTCAACTTCATAGAGCGGGAAGAAACAAGTGTTCACAGCATTTGCGACAATCGTGTTGCCGGCTTCGTCGGCTGCTTTCCAGTTCAACGGACAAGAGATCAAGATTTTGCCGTATGCCATTCCATCGTTCTTCGCGTACCATTGTGCTTTCGCCGCTTTCTTAATCAAATCTTGCGGGAATGCTTCCGTACCGGTAAATACGTACGGAATGTTGGTTGCCGCCATAATTTGCGCCGTATCTTTGTGGTGGAACGGCTTTCCGCCTTGTTTCGTGCCCACGTTTGAGGTAGCTGTCATATGACCCAACGGAGTCGAGTAGGACAATTGAGCCCCCGTGTTCATATACCCCTCATTATCGTATTCCAGGATAATCATTTTATGGTTCCGCAAGGCCGCGCCGATTGCCGGGCCCATGCCGATGTCCATACCGCCGTCACCGGTGATCATCACAAAGGTGATATCTTCCCCGATTTCAATTTCTCCGCGGCGCTTGCGCTCAAAGAACATTTCCACAACACCGGACAAGGTGGCGGCACCGTTTTGGAACAGGTTGTGAATATAAGTCACTTTATGGGACGAATACGGATACCCGGTCGTAACGACCATGGCGCAGCCGGTTTGGAAGAGTACGACTACGTCGCCCTCAATTCCTTTGAGGAAAGTCTCGATCCCCGGGAAGATTCCGCAACCCGGACATGCCCCGTGACCCGGTGCAATCCGTTTTTCTTTACCAGTCAGTACACGCAGCGGAGGAATTTTGACTTTCAATTCGCCGTTTTCTTCCTGAGTGACCGTCACAAAACCGGAAGTCTGCTCTTTTGAAAGCGGTTTTAGCACGCGCTTCGGAGCCACTTCCGCTTTCCCCGGAGTGTGTCCGTAATAATTGAACAGCGCAACGGCCTTTCCGTCCTTCGCGTCGATACACAATTGGAAGAACGCTTCCGCATCGTCCGCATAGAAGTCTTTACCGCCCAATCCGTAAATACGGGACAGCACCAAGGTGTCGGCCTTGATTTCTTGCAGAGCGGCTTTGATTTCATGCGTCAAGTTTGCACCGTGTCCGCCATAGGAATCGGCACGTTCGCCAACAAGCACCACTTTTACGTTTTTCAGCGCTTCCTGAATCGCTTGTTTCGGGAAGGGACGAATCATATTCGGCGCAATGACGCCCGCCTTGATCCCTTGTTTGCGAAGTTTATCGGCAACGTCTTTCGCCGTATCAGACGCAGAGTTCAGCAGGAATACGGCCACTTCCGCATCTTCCATCTGATACAGATCAAGAATTTCATATTTGCGGCCGGAAATTGCTGCGTACTCTTCAGCAACGTCCTTGAATACTTGCTCCGCGTTGTACATGGCAATGGATTGCTGATATTTGTTGTTGATGTAATCCGGGTCATTCATGTAAGGACCAATAGTGACCGGATTCTTCGGATCCAACGAAGTGACATAACCTTCAGGTGTTTCTCCGACAAACTTCTGTACAGTTTCACGGCTGGAGAAATATTGAACACGACGTTTTTGGTGCGACGTAAAGAAGCCGTCAGACGCAACGACCACCGGCAGTCGAACATCTTTATGTTCCGCGACGCGCAGTGCCATAATGTTCATGTCGTAAACCGCTTGCGGATCTTTCGCCATCAATATCGGCCAGCCGATGTTCAATCCATAGTACAAATCTGAATGGTCACCGCGAATGTCAAGCGGCCCCGAAATCGAACGCGTAACCAAGTTCAATACCATCGGGAAACGTGTACCCGATTGAACTGGCAACTGTTCCAGCATATAAAGGAAACCGTTTGCGGAAGTTGCATTAAATACTCGTCCGCCGCCAGTTGCCGCCCCATAGCAGATACCCGCCGAACCGTGTTCGCCGTCTGCGGGGATCAATAGAATATCATGTTCGCCTTCCACTTTCATTTCATCGAGATATTCCGCAATTTCCGTGGAAGGAGTAATCGGGAAATACCCCATCACATGGTAGTTGATTTGGGCAGCTGCCCGTGCAGCCATTTCGTTCCCGGATCGAAAATCTATCGTTTGCTCAGTCTCAGGCTGAACTTCTTGATTGGCATTTTTCAGATCTTTTTCTTGCAGAGCCATCCGAATACCCTCCTTTTCCTCCGCCATCATCAGGCGATGTTAAAACGATGTTTGACACCATTTTCGTCCGTGTAGCCTTCCGTTTCACGCAAGGTACTCAGTGCGTCGGTCGGACAAGCTTGCACGCATTTCAGACAACCTTTGCAATATTGATAATCGATTCCTTGCAAGAATTGGTGAGTACGTCCTTTTTTGTCTTCTTCCGGTGACCAAACAAAGCAGTAATCTGGGCAAACTTGGTCACAAGCTGCGCAATGGATACAGGCATCCCGGTTAAAGGACGGCAAGAAGCCTTGTCTGGATGAACTAAGATCCTTCAGGATCGAATTGCCGGGGTTCAAAATCAACCCGCCCATGGGTTGTGTTTCATACCCCAACATCGGTAACGGACGAACAAACGGCTGTGCTTCATCGCCCGGCTGCGCTTCGTAGGTTGTGATGTTGAGTTCCGTGTATCCGCGGTCAAATGTGCGGAGGTTGGATTCAACAAGCGCAGGGTATTTCTTCTCAAATGTTTCACGAATCATCGCTTTGACCGCTTCCGGGTCCAAGAAGTCGACGACCCGGCAGAGCGCGCCCAACATGGCGGTATTGACCCGCGTTTTTTCTTGAACGGCGATCTCCAACGCGTCGACGCAGACGATTGTACCCGTTTTCAAGCCTGACAACTCACGAATTTCATCCGGTGTCTTGGTTGTATTGACGAGCAGAATTCCATCCGCTTGCAATCCGGAAATACAATTTTGCGTTTTAAACAATGCTTCATGAAACACACCAACCACATGCGGTTCTTCAATCGGCGAAGCAGCGCGCATGTTGGTTTCCGGATCGGCGAATCGGATGAACGCTTTTACCGGAGAACCTTTTTTCTCGGAACCATAGGAAGAAAAGTTGGAGCCGTTCAATCCCAAATTAATGACTCCCGCTTCCGCCAACATCTTACCTGCGAGATTGGCTCCCAATCCTCCGATGGATTCCAATCGAATCTCAAACAGGCCGAGATCATTTGTCTTTGTTAATTTTGTTTGAGTAACCACCTTTTATCCCCTCCTCATTCGTGAAGCATCTTAATATAACAGATTTGAACGATTTGTTAATACAGTGGAAAAAAACAGAAAATATCCCTTCAATTCGAATCTGTTAGTTCAAAGAAACCTCATGAATCACATAGTTTAACGACAAGACATTATCTTACCCTTCCCTATAGATAAAGTATAACAGCCATGTTTTTTAAATACAACAGTTACAGATAAGAATTATCATAAGAATTCAATATTCTTCGGGATTTCGCCACAAATCGGTATAAAAAAGATGCCCCCGAGGAGCATCCTAATCCTACATGACTTTCGGGTACGGAATCTCGATCCGAATCCCTCTTTCTCTGGCTTTTCGCAAATAATAGCCGTACTTTTTTTCTGCTGCTTCCAAAACAAAAATCGCATGATCGATCAATTCCGGATGGGTAAGCTGATTGATTCGCTCTTGAGCGAATTGCCATTCAGTTTGGGCTTTCTCCAGTTCGGCCAAGAATTTTTGTTCTTCCGTTGGTTCGAGAGGCTTGGCTTGGCTTAACCCGACCCATTTCTCCCATATTTTCTTTGCCCCGCTCATAAATCTCATCTCCCCCTAGCATTCTAGAAAGTAAGAATTACTAGAGTATAAGCGGGAACACGCGAAACTATTCCAGAAAATCTCGGGTATTAGAAGAAGATTATATCTCGCGGCGGCCTTCCAAAGCTTTTGACAACGTGACTTCGTCCGCATATTCCAAGTCGCCGCCAACCGGCAATCCGTGGGCGATCCGGGTGACTTTGATACCCGTCGGTTTGATCAAACGTGAGATGTACATCGCCGTCGCTTCGCCTTCTACATTCGGATTCGTGGCAAGAATCAATTCGTTTACGGCTGTATCGGTATCTTGCAAGCGGCGAAGCAATTCCGGAATCCGAATCTGGTCTGGCCCGATTCCCTCCATCGGAGAAATTGCCCCTTGCAGCACATGATACAGGCCGTTATAATCTCTCATCTTCTCCATGGCGACTACGTCCTTGGCGTCCTGCACCACGCAGATCAGTTCTTGGTTGCGTGAGGAATCACTGCAAACCCTGCACGGATCCGTATCGGTAATGTTGCAGCAGCGTGAACAATAGTGAAGATGACGCTTTGCGTTCACCAATGCTTTGGCAAAGTTCATTACATCTTCCTCGTTCATGTTCAAGACATGAAATGCGAGGCGTTGTGCAGTTTTGGGGCCGATACCCGGCAGAAGCATAAATCCGTCAATCAAATCAGCGATCGGCTGCGGGTAGTACAACATGCGGTTTCTCCTCGATTTCCATGTTTAGAATGGCAGATTCATGCCTTTCGTCAGACTGCCGAGTTGGCTTTGGCTCAATTCGTCCGCTTTTTTCAATGCATCATTGACAGCAGCCAGCACCAGGTCCTGCAACATTTCCACGTCTTCCGGATCCACCGCTTCCGGTTTGATCGTGATCGACTGGATCACTTTATGACCCGTAGCTACAACTGTCACCACGCCGCCGCCGGCCGTCCCTTCCACCGTTTGGGTTCCTAATGCATCTTGCGCTTTCAACAGCTGTTCTTGCATTTTTTTGGCTTGTTTCATTAATTGGTTCATGTTTTTCATCGGTATCGCACACTCCTTCAATCTTCAATGTCTACAATCTCTCGACCGAAAATCGAAATCACTTCGTCCACCAGATCATTGTCCACAGTGCTGGCCAACTCCGCCGCTCCCTGTTGTTTGTACTGCTTCCATTCCGTTTGCAAGATTGCGACCAGACCAGCCGGTTGTTCCAAAAATTCGCTCAGTACTTCATCGATTACCGATTTGTGAATCGCCTTCATTACCGTATCGCGGTGAATCTGATTTTTAAAAGCAACGATTACATTTCCGCTGTCCACCGCCACCGCTTCACCGTCAAGCAACCAAGCTTGAGCGGTAATTTTGCGGCGTTTGACCTGATCAAGAATTTGGCTCCATCCGGAAGTGATTTTCTCAAACAGATCCAAATTGGGATTATTGAGCAGCTTGCCAAGCGATCGGCCGGGGGAAGCAGTTTCCGATCCCATGCCCGCTGAAGCAGAAGCAGAAACAGAAGCAGAAACGGGTTCTTGTTGTCTGGACCCGCTTGCAGGAATCGCATCCGAGGGGGTTGGCTGCTCTTCTTTGTTATTTTTCATCCCGACCCGATTTTCCTGTGCATCCTCCCGATTGCTTTGAGGTACTCCCGTCGGTTCCGACTGGCGATGATGTCGGTTGACGCCCGTTTCCACTTTTCGCTCCAATTCTTCCAGCCGTTTCCACAACGCTTGTACGTCAGCCGCCTGTGTATTGGCTAACCGAACCAGCAGCATCTCCAACAACAGCCGTACTTGATTGTGCCACTTCATTTCTTGCGCAGTTTCCGTCATCTGTTCGATCATGGCGATTAACTGAGAAGGGGAAAACAGATCTGCGACTTGCGGAAAACTTTTGTCATATTGGATTCGATCCTGGATCTCTTCCAACGATGGGACGGTTTTGTACATGAGCAAATCTCGAAAGTAGAGGGTTAAATCATGCAAGATCTGTCCTGCGTCTTTACCGTCTTCAATCAGGTTGCCCGTGGCGTGCAAAACTTGCTGCACGTCATGTTCAGCTATGGAGCGAGCAAGAGAGGCCAATGTATCGGCTCTCAATCCGCCAATCAGCGACACAATGGAATCCACAGACACCTTATGACCTCCAAATGAGATCACCTGGTCGAAAATGGAGAGTGCATCACGCATTCCCCCTTCTGCCGATCTGGCTATCAGCCACAACGCGTCTTCCTCTGCCTCGATCTGTTTCTCATTGGCAATGTGCTGAAGGCGTTCCACAATTTGCCGCCCCGAAATTCTCCGAAAATCAAACCGTTGACAGCGTGAAATGATGGTGGCGGGCAGCTTGTGCGGTTCGGTCGTTGCCAGAATAAACACGACATGGCGCGGAGGTTCCTCCAATGTTTTCAACAGTGCGTTGAAAGCTTCCGTTGTCAGCATGTGAACCTCATCCACGATATATACTTTATACCGAACTTCAGTCGGAGCGTACTTCACTTGTTCCCGAAGATCCCGAATTTCATCCACGCCCCGGTTTGAAGCTGCGTCGATTTCTACCACATCCATGATGGAACCTTGAGTAATTCCGCGGCAGGCTGCACATTCGTTGCACGGCTCGTTCGTTGGCCCGTTCTCGCAATTGATCGTTTTGGACAGAATCTTTGCTGCACTCGTCTTGCCGGTTCCCCGCGGACCGGAGAACAGATACGCATGCGCCAGACGTTGATTCCGCAACGCATTTTGCAAAGTTCGGGTCACGTGCTCTTGCCCGACCATTTCCGCAAACGATTGTGGACGCCATTCACGGTACAGGGCAATATAGGACATGTGATCCCTCCCGTAATAACAATACTCTCTTAAGCTTACCATAATCAAAGCATCGAGCAAAAGAATCTCCTTACATAAAAACCGCTCTTTGCCAGAGCGGTCATGAATGGGAAAGCCATTAGTCCAGACCAGGCACCCCTGCGGCACACGAAAAGTTTCCCTTAGTGCTGCTTCCGTCAGGACCTGACACGGTTCGAGAGTTTCCGTCGCACAGGACCCGGTCTGAACTAATGGCTCTCAATATGATAACTGGGCAAATCCATGGCGGAGAGGGTGGGATTCGAACCCACGAGACGGTTCCCCGCCTACACGATTTCGAGTCGTGCTCCTTCGACCAACTCGGACACCTCTCCAAAGTAGAGTTTTTCATTCTTTATTCCTGCGGCGTTCCCTGAAAAACTCCTTAAGTATAATACCACATTCTTCTTCTAAAATACCAGAGGTAAGTTGTGGTCGATGATTGAAGCGATCTGTCTCCAATAAATTGACGATCGAACCGGCCGCTCCAAATTTTGGTTCCTTTGCCCCGAAAATGACTTCATCGACACGTGATAACAAGATGGCTCCCGCGCACATCGGGCAGGGCTCAAGCGTTACATACAGCTTGCATCCGTTCAGTCGCCATCCCCCGAGTACGCGGCTTGCTTCCCGCAAGGCGATCAGTTCCGCATGGGCAGTCGGGTCTTTCCACGTTTCTCGCAAGTTATGTCCCCGGGCAATCACCTTTCCATCAAAGACCACAACGGCGCCAATCGGCACTTCCCCCCATTGCAGGGCTTTTTCGGCTTCATATAAAGCTTCTCTCATAAATCGCTCGTGTGACATCTCCTGCACCACCACTTTCCTCTGCATGCATAACGTTATCACATTCCTTGCTGCAAGGCAAAAACCGAAAGGAATGAACCGCTTGGGACTATTTGTCTGTATGGAACTTCCGTTGTTCGTGCAAAATCATAAAACCGCAGATTTATTTTTCATCCTAAAAAGGAAATTGCGTTGGGAAACAAGAATTACCCAGTATCACGGGGCGGGAGGTTATCAGGCTATGCACCGGGTTATCGAAACTGAACAGATACAGTTGGTTTATGAATCTGCAGAACGTTGTAAACGTTGCAGGGAAATTGTGTGCAAACAGCCCGCTTATGTGGAAGTGGTGTATTGTCCTCGTTTTATACCGGTAGACAATCCTGTCCATACGGCAAAAAAAGTTCAGCCAAGTCATAATTTCCCTTAAAAAACCAAAGCCTCGGATAGCTCCGAGGCCAATTTTTAGTCGATCGGAATTTTTCAATTCCGTTATAGATGCAAAAATTTCCTCTTGCACCGAAAAAAGTTAAGGGAGCGGCTCTGCAGGAACGTTGGCTATTGTCACCGCTTCGGTGTATTTGGCCGTAGTATTTTGCCGCAGGCGCAAATTGGCCGATCCGCTGACATTCGGATTGATTTGCACGGTCAGATCTTTTTGCGCATGTCCATTGGCGTCCGCCACAAGTGTAAATTGCGAACTGTACCCGTAACTGGAGGGCCAGGTTCCGTCTGCGTTTTGCACTTTCGCTACTTGCGTGCCGTTGGATGTATAAATACCTACATTATATCCTGTATTCGTGGAATTCGGGGTTAATCCGTCTGCAACCACCCGAATCTGAAACACTTCTTGATTGGGAAGTTGCGCCTGATGCACGAAGGAATAGGTCAGTGTTGTCGAACCGGAAGTCGGATACGTCGCTTGCATGGCGTAGGCTTGCGTCGTGCTCATCGCACCGTTGTATCCGAAAACTTCGACATAGTAAGTTCCTGTGGACGTGGCGTTGTAACTGACCGATTCTGACGTTGTTCCCGCATTCTCGGAAAAAGCAACCAGACTGCCTGCCGAATTGTAGAGATAGATGTCATAATCCCCCGGCAGATTGGTCAGAGAAAGGTTGATCGTACCTGTTGAATTCACGTTAAACTTAAACCAGTCGGTGTCGGTGCCCGAACTGATATATCCATTGTAAACGGTTCCCGACGAAATAGGACCGTAAGCGGCAGACAGACTGTCATTCGGTTCGTAAGCATCTGTATTCGAGGTGGTATATCCGTACGAACCCGGTTTGAATGTGGTCGAATCCCACCATTTGTAACCTGCGCTCGGCGCCGCCCATGGCTCCGTTTGCGGCTCAGTAGAATTGGCCGGTTGTTCCCAACTGTATAAGGCTGTCGGGGAATCCAATTGAAGTCCCGTTACTTGGTCGAAGCTTGTATATGTTTCTTTTTGGGCCAACCAATCCACCATGTTGGCCAGCAGCGTCGCATCGTTCTGTTCGGACCAACCGGCGTATGTTTTTTTGGCAGTTCCGTCTTCTTCCCGCAAATATTTCGGTGTTGCGTCTTCAACCGGTGAAGAATCCCCAATAAACGCCGCTTTTCCGGATCCGACTTTGGAAATGGCGGCATATGGCCCTTCTGCTACCCCGCCTCCATTATAGACTCCTTGATCCACAGCGTATGTCCAGCTTGCAGAGGTAGACGGCAAATAGACAATCCCTTTTGCTTTGTTCGGATCCAAAATCGCCAAGGTGGATCCGGCATGCATAGCAACGGTAGAAACTCCGTTCGTAATGCCAAAGGATTGGGAAGGAGAGACGATATTGTTAGCCACAACATCGCCGATGGCATTATAACGGAAACGAATCCCAAAGTTGTTCCCGAGCCAGTCGGAACTGACGACATTTTGCATCGCTTGCGAAGAGGCTTCCTCGGTGCTCATGCCTTTTGCCGGATCGGTCCATGCACCGCGACGGTAGCCATTAAACACTTCGGATGCATCCCATCGGTTTTTGTTCCGGTCCGCGTTGTAGTGATCAGCGACAAAAAAGATGCTGCCGCCGTTTTGTACATACTGCAGCATAGCGTCTTGCTCTGATTGTTTGTAGGGAATATTGGCTTCCCCGACCACGAGTACGTCATAACCCGACAAATCCGGCAAGGTAATCGCTGTCGACTTGCGCAGTTCCTTGACATAATACCCCTTGTTGGCCAATCCATTGGCAAATTCGGAAAACCCTCCGTCAATCACCCAATCGGCTGCTCCAGCCGTTTGACCATGGGTGTTATCGAACAAGACCTTCTTCCCGTTGGCGTTCACAGGAACGATTTCGGGAGCAGGGTCATTCGGTCCTTCTGCCTGTACCGGTTGAATTGTCTGTACGGTTGAGAACGAAAGCGGCAATGCCAAGGTCAAGCTGAGAAGCAGTTTGTGCAGTTTACTTCTTACATTTGCCATTCTTTAAACCTCCGTTGGAAAGGATGAAAGACAAGTCCATTCTAACAGAGGAATTCTATTTTTTTGTTGAATAATTGTAAAAAATTTCGTAATTTTGTAATGGAATATTAATCTACATCCGAATTTAACTTATAAACTTTGGCACTATATAACAATTTTCGATTTATGTGACTCATTTTATGACGGTCATCATGATCGTTTAAATTTTGACTTGAAAATCACATATAAACTGGTTTTGGACACAAAAATACGGTCTCTGGAAAAACCGGAAAACACTTATCAATATTGATAATTTATGGTGCACCCCCAAGAAGCGGTTT
>JAGVBM010000142.1 GCA_020059765.1 Bacillota bacterium | reverse complement strand
TCCGTTATTGCCGTATCCGCTGATGACTTGAGCGAGCGGAGCAACCTCGGGGCCCAAAAAAGTGCGCCCGGAATGATTTTCATATCCGACAATTGTTTCTTCTCTTTCCCAAAAAGAAACACGGCCAACTGAATTGCCGACCAGCCGCTTTTGACCGCCGATCGTGTACAGATCAAGCAAACCGACCCCTTCAATTCGCTTGCCGCCGATCGTTTCAAAATAGTGCCCCAGCAATTGGTAACTGCCGCATATGGTAAGCACGACCGTCCCTGCATCGACCGCTTTAAAAAGCGACGCTTGTTTCTTGATCAAATCTTCCGCCACCAGCAACTGCTCACGGTCTTCGCCGCCACCAGAGAACAAAATGTCGTAATCCGCAAGTTCCGGGTTGTCACCGACTGTAATTCGTTCCACCTGTACGTCGATTCCCCGCCACTCGGCACGCTTTTGCAAAATGGTCACATTTCCGCGGTCACTGTACACTTCCAAAAGATCCGGATACAAATAGCCGATTTTAAGCTTCAACCGCGACACGTCCTTCCTGCAACAGATGATCCCGTACCGCATATAGGGACGTATACGTCGAGAGAATAAACAATGTATGATCAGCAGGCAATTGACGCAAAGCATTCTCCACCGCTTGAATATCCCCTTCCGCCACTTGCGTGACCCCTTCGAATCCGGCATATTTGAAACGTACCGCCATGTCGTAAGCGCGCGTGCCCGCCACCACAATCCGCCGCAACCGTTTCTGCGCCTGCAGCCGTTCCAGATGGGTGTCCCAAATCCAAGATACATCGGTTCCGTCCGCGTATCGGTCATTCAAGATGAAAACCATGTCAATCGGTTTGTCCATTTGACTGACCACTTTCAGCACTTGGTTGCACCCGGTCGGATTTTTGACCAAGGTCAGAATCGCATCTTGTCGGTCATGAACCACAAACCGTTCCATTCGACCCAAACCGGTACTCAACTTCCCCATCTCCTGCGAAATGACGTTGGCGGCGACCCCCAACACCTTGGCCGCACTGATAGAAGCCAACGCATTGTATACATTGTAAAAAGCGGGCGAGTTCAGATACCCCGTATCTCCATCCACATTGAACCGCATGCCGCCTTCGTAAACCTGCACATGTTCCGCCGACTGATCAGGTACTGGACGCTTAAAATCGCAACCTGTACATTCGTAGAGTCCCAACTGCCCGTAATGATATTGGCGGTAACGCAGCAAGGACCCGCAATGCCTGCAGAATTTCCCGTCTCGCACTTCCCCCTGCTCATCCGTTTGCAAGAAATCAGCCGATTCGACTCCATAGTAAAGAACCCTTTTGTCGGTCGGCGCAATGGATGCAACCAGCGGATCATCCGCGTTCAGAATGACGGTTGTTTTACGCGGAGCTTTGTTCACAGCCCGTTCCACCATTCCGACAACCGAATCCACTTCTCCGTATCGATCCATCTGGTCACGAAAGAAATTGGTTACCACAACAGCCGTCGGCTGCAAAGGTACGATGGCTTTGCCAATCGTCCCTTCGTCCACTTCCAATACGGCTGCCTGAAGGCGGGCCTTGCCTATAGAGACCCCTTCAATCAGGGCCGCCGTGATTCCTTGAATCAAGTTGGCGCCAAGTGCATTGGAAATAACGTCTCTCCCGTCTTTCCGCAAAAAATTGACCAACAAATTGCTTGTCGTCGTTTTCCCGTTCGTACCGGTCACAAACACAATACGCCCGTTCAATTTCTCCCCGTAATACTCCAAAATATCCGGACATACGCGGAGAGCAACGGCTCCAGGCAGTGTGGTTCCCTTCCGTCCAAGCAGTGACAGCATTCGCTTTGTTGTTTTGGCTGCCAGAATCGCCATCCATACTCTCCAGATTTGCAAACAAAAGCCCCCTTGCAAATGACAAAATCTATAATTTCAATGATAGCTTGTCCCCGCCTGAACCGCAACAAAATCAGGTCTCCTTGCGGGGACCTGATTTTGTTGGCTATTGTTTATTCAGTCTGAGTCGTAGTCGGAGGAGGACTCGAAACGTTAGGTATTGTCTTGCTTCCAGAAGAAGAGCCTCCCTGTGTTGTTCCGCCATTTGTCGGTACGGGCGGGGTCGGTGGTTCTGTGGTTCTGGGTTCGGTGGTCCCGCTGGTTCCCGAGTTCGTATTTGTACCGTTCTTACCGTCTGGATTCGTGGCCTCATTCGTTCGATTCGGATCGGTACCTTCAGGAACCGGCGCATCCCCCGTTCCATTTTTGGGGATCGGCGGTGTTACCGTCCCTTCTCCATTAACCGAAGGCACAGTCGTTTGCTTCGAGCGATTCTCGGCGACCCGTTTCACCATCGGCGCCTGATCGTCATACGTTCTTACAATCTCCTTGCCGGTATCCAAGATGGTATGCACCAATAAGCGAGTTTCATAAACGTCAGGGATAATCACCGACATTCCGTCCCGAATATCGTCCATCAACGCCAGTTTGCTGCCCGTTGCATCTTTCAACGGAGGGAGTTGGATCGATTGCATCCCGCTCAAATCCAAATTAAACGCCAATCTGCCCAATTTCAGCATGTCGTTTAACGACATGTCGGTCTGAATGTCATTTTGAACGGATTTCAAGATGTCCGGCAATTTCAAGATGGCGTTCGTGCTTTTCAGTTCCTTTGCCAATGTCAGCAATAAGTTTCGCTGCCGTTCCGTACGCGTATAATCGGCGAGAGCGTCGTGGCGGAAACGGACATACATGAGAGCGTGTTTGCCGTCCAGATGCTGGTACCCTTTACGCAGGTTGATGTCATGAATTCCGTCATCCGCCCAGTACATGTCTTTTTCCACATACATTTCGATTCCGCCAAGTGCATCGACGATTTTGGCAAACCCGTCAAAATTCGTCTTTACGTAATAATGGATCGGAATTTGCAAAAATTTCTCCAGCGTTTCAACGGTTCCCTCCGGCCCCCCCAGGGCATAAGACTCGTTGATTTTGCGGAAGCCAGGATACCCGGCTACCGGATAGTACGTGTCCCGCATAACCGAGAACAAAGAAGCGGTTTTGGTTTGCGGATCGACACTCAAGATCATCATCGTATCTGCCCGCGGCGGTCCTTCTCCCGGTCGCGAGTCCACCCCCAAAAGCGCAATGTTGACTCGTTCGGTTCCCGACCATTCTTCTGCGGATCGGGTCTTCGAGCTTTTCGGATTGGAGATTTCCGCGGTGAAATTGTAAAACGAATATGCGTAATACGACGCCCCGGCCAGCATCATCACCGTAAAGAACAGAAATGTCCAGACAAATCCCCTGCGTTTATATAACGGTAGCTTTTTCTTCGGTTTCCCCATACGACTTTCCATGCTTCAATCATCCCTACT
The DNA here is from genome assembly GCA_020059765.1 of Bacillota bacterium. Lineage (GTDB taxonomy): Bacteria > Bacillota > Bacilli > Tumebacillales > Effusibacillaceae > Effusibacillus. The sequence goes on along the minus strand of JAGVBM010000142.1, from coordinate 2,210 downwards.
CTATGAAAATAAACGAAAATTAACCTGTTTCGGGTCAAACTAGCCTATATTATAACATACTTTGCAAAAGGGAGAAGATACCAAATATCTACAAAAGATCTTTAATTCCTTATAAACTTCGAAATTTATTCAATAATTGTGACCCACGTCCCGACTCCGACATACCGATAGAGCCAATTAACATCCGTATTTCGCATACGAATGCAGCCGTCAGACAAACTCTCTCCAATCGATTCCGGCCGATTCGTTCCGTGTATCCCGTACTTGGAACCGTCCGTACCCGGCACTTCAAGTCCGATCCAACGAGTTCCCAAAGGGTTCTTCGGATCGCCGCCGGGAATATTGAGTTTCAAATACCAAGGATTTTTAGCCAGCATGACAATCGGAAAGGTCCCAACCGGAGTCTCTGCGTCAGATCTTCCCACAGCCACGGAAAACGTGCGAACAGGGATATGGAACGTATAGTAGGTCAAAGTGTGACTGGATTTGTCCACTACAATCGAGGAGCTCAAAGGTAAATACCCTAGCAGCACACCGGACAAAGCAAAAGAAAAAAAGGAAGCCTTTAACTTCAGAAGGAACACCCCCTTCGGTTCTAGCTTCCCACAGGCCACCCGCTGCCATTCCTATGTGACTCAATCCATTTTCAAAGTTTCCTTCATTGGGCAAAAATGGTGGTTTCCAATACCTTCAGCTTATGATTGCACTCATTCCATTCGTTTTCCGGGATGGAATCGGCCACAATCCCGGCGCCGGCTTGCAAATAGGAGATCCCGTCTTGATAGATGACAGTGCGAATCACAATCGCCGTATTCATGTTTCCAAGAAAATCGAAAAATCCAATCACGCCTCCATACGGACCTCGCGACAGCGTCTCCAATTCGTCAATGATTTCCATTGCCCTGATCTTGGGAGCACCCGACAAAGTACCCGCCGGAAATGTGGAAAGGAAAATTTCAAACGGCAGCCGATCCGCTTCAATCTTTCCTTCTACCGTCGATACGATATGAAATACATGGGAATATTCTTCAACCGCCATGAAGTTTTTTACGTGAATGCTTCCCGGTTGGCAAACCCGGCCCAGATCATTCCGGCAGAGATCCACGAGCATCAGGTGTTCCGCTCTTTCTTTTTCATCTTCCAGAAGATTGTCGACCAATTGCTGGTTTTCTTCTTTGGTCAATCCTTTTCCTTTGGTCGTTCCGGCAATCGGCCGCATTTGAGCCACCCCGTTTTCCAATCGGATCTGCATTTCGGGACTGGCGCCAAAGAGGATCAAATCGCCGTAATCGACATAGAACATATAGGGAGAAGGGTTGACTTCCTTTAATCGTTTATAGATCAACAAAGGGTCAATGATTCCGATGATCCGGTCTCTTTTTGACAGGACAATCTGGAAAATATCCCCTTCCCGAATGTACTCTTTTGCCTTTAGCACCCTGGCAATAAACTCGTCTTTTGCCACGTCCTCTTCCACTCGCAGTTGGGAAGCCTCAAATCCTGCAAACTCTGCGGACGGGCTGGAATTCAAAAACGATTCGATCACCTCGTATCCAGGAGTCTCAACCCCTTCCACTTCGTTGATGACCACCCGAATCCGATCCGCTTCAAAATGCAGAACCGCTTGATGAACTTGCAGCAGAACATCGTCCAGTTGACGATCATCGAGCGTCGTGTTTGGAATGTTCTCGAAATAGCGAATGGCGTCATAGGCAAAGTATCCCATAAAGCCAAAGGAGTAAGGGTTTACCAATTCCGAACCATTCATATCAAAACTTTCGCGAATCACATCGAGAATGGCCGGCAACCGATCGTTCACAAGCTGTTCATGAAACCCTTTTTCCCTGAGGTTTTCAGTGACGAGCTGCGTCAAGACAGGGTGACCGTCAATCAGGAAAGAATTTCCTTTCGATCTGCATGCAAGCAGCGGGAATAATCCGATCACCGACGAACCGTACTTGCTGTTCAAATCTGTAACAGAATCAAGCAAAAACGCATGGGTCGCCCCGATTTGGGAGTGAATGTTGCGAAACACGTCAAACGCTTCGTTGTTTCTTGGATAGATTCGTTCATGGGTGCGGACTTTGATACGTTTCTTCGTCGGGTTCATGCCAGCACCCTCACCCGTTGCTGCAAGAAGTTATGAATCATTTGTTTGCCGCCCTCCGTCAGAATGCTTTCCGGATGGAATTGCAATCCCGTAACCGCAT
>JAGVBM010000113.1 GCA_020059765.1 Bacillota bacterium | reverse complement strand
CAATCGGCTCAACACATGGGTACGGCAGCCGAGAGCAGCCGGAAACTCGGGTCGCAACAGACTGGCTTGCGGTGTCTTAATGTGCAGCAAATCGTAAAATCCATCGTTGAACATGATCGCCGGGTCAAAGACAGAGATCAGAAAAGCACCGATAAACATTTTGAACATATTGTCGCTCAAATAATAATTGATCGGTCCCGGCGCTTGCGGATCCGTTCCCGACCAGTCAAAATACGCCTGATCGCCTTCCCGCCAAATCGTCAGTTTCATTTTGAACGGACCGTTGCCCAACCCGTCATCGTCAATGTAATCCTCGAAGGAGGCCGGTGTGGTCGGCAGGAAATTTTGGATCAATTGCCGCATCATGCGATTGGTTCGGTCCAGCAGTGCGTCTAATCCTTCCAAATACACGTCTGCCCCGAACCGTTCGCACAGTTCTTTGACCCTTTTTTCCGCCGTGCGGCAAGCAGCCACAATGGCCATAAGGTCGCTGTAGTTTTCGACCGGCGTGCGGGTATTGGCTTTCAGGATCTTGATGATCGACTCGTTCAAACGGCCTTTCTCGAACAGTTTAACGGTCGGGAAACGTACTCCTTCACCAAAGATTGTTGTGGCAGTCACGGGCATGCTGGCGGGCACCGGTCCTCCCACATCGATCACGTGGCCAAACATGGAAGCGTATCCGACCAATTGCTCCTTGAAGAAAATCGGAATAATCACCATCCAGTCATTGATGTGCGAAATCGATCCCCCGCAGCTGTACGGGTCACTGAGAAAAATCACATCCCCTTCGTGTACCCCTTCCGGAAACTGTGCCACCACTTCCGGGATATGAGATCCAAAGTTGCCGACCACCATTTTTCCGTCCGGGTCGGTGACCATGGGGAAACAGTCGTGCTGTTCCCGAATGACCGGAGACATCGCGGAGCGGAACAAGGTTACATCCATTTCCTCTTTAATGTTTTTTAACGCGTTTTCAAGAATATCCACCGTAATGGAATCAATCTTTGACATGGATCAAACCTCCTCCGAAATCAACAAATTCATGTGTTCGTCCACTTTCGCAACAAACCCCGGCAGCACCAAAGTCGTACTGTCCTTCTGAGTTACAATGGCCGGACCATAAAGCCGGTTGTTGGGTTTCAACAGCGCACGGTCATACAGCGGAGCCTTCACAAACTCACCGTCAAAATAAGCTTCATGCTCCGAATCGATGACGGCGTGGGAAGCATCTTCTCCTCCCGCTTCGCTGATCGGCAGTGACGGGGAAGTGACCTTTCCGATTGCAACCGCGCGCAGGTTCACGATTTCCAATTCGATATCCATTCGGAATCCGTAGATCTTTTCATGGATCTCGTCAAACTTCACTTTCAAAATGCCAAGACCCTTTTCCATAATTTCCTGTTTGTCGATTTGAATCGGGATTTCATGTCCTTGGCGGAAATAACGAACATCCACTTCATATATAATCGTTTGTTGGTCGGTGGGAACCGCCTCCTGAATCAGCCAATCTTCCGCTTCGCGTCCCAATTCCGTCCATTCGTTGATCAAAGTAACTACGTCGAGTTGACTTAATGTACGGATAAACGTTTTTGAATACTCATTTCGAATGTCCGATTGCAGGAAGCCGAGGGCCGACAATACACCCGGAGTCGGCGGAATGATAACCGGGAAAGATCCGGATAACCGTCCCAATGCGTTTCCATGCAGCGGACCTGCCCCTCCCAAAGCAAGCAACGCAAATTGCCGGGGATCATACCCTTTTTCCACGGAGACAACCCGGATTGCACCGTACATGTTTTCATTCACGATGTCATAGATTCCTTTGGCAGCCCGATATACGTCAATTCCTAATTTTTCGGCAATTTTGCCCACAGCTTTCTTCGATGCTTCCACGTCCAGACGCATCTCGCCGCCCACCAGGCTGGGAGGCAAATATCCCAAAACCACGTTCGCATCCGTTACCGTCGGTTCTTCCCCTCCCCGGCTGTAACAAGCGGGCCCCGGTTCCGAACCTGCGCTTTGCGGCCCTACGCGCAATGCGCCTGTCAGCGGCACATGGGCAATGGAACCACCGCCGGCTCCGATACTTACCACTTCTAATGAGGGAGCTTTTACCGGAAACACTCCCACTTTCGTTTCACGGGACACTCGCGGCGTTCCGTCAAAGGTCAACGCGACATCCGTAGAGGTGCCTCCCATGTCAAATGAAATCACATTCCGATTACCGGTTTGTCTGCCAATCATGGCAGATGCGGTGACTCCGCCCGACGGTCCCGACAGCATGGTGTGAACCGGACGGGTTGCTGCCGCCGGAATGCTCATCAATCCTCCGTCGGAACGCACAATACTGATACGGCTTTTCATTTGATTATCCTGCAGCTTATGTTCGATATTGCGCAAATAACGCTGCATGGGAGGACGGACATAGGAGTTCATGACGGTTGTCAGGGTTCGTTCGTATTCTCTGAATTCGGGCAAAATATCGTAAGAAATGGAAACAGGGATATCCGGATTTACCTCTGCTGCAATTTCACGAATCCTTTGTTCGTGAATCGGATTGGCGTATGAGTTGATCAGACTGACGGTCAGACTTTCGATTCCTTTTGCGTACAGTTCCTCAATCTGTTGGCGAATATCTGTTACATCCAGCTCAGTGGAAATTTCCCCTCGCGCGGTAATCCGTTCTTTTGCGCCCCGGGTATTTGCCAAATCCGCCAGCGGATCCGGTTTGATGAAACCGATCCAGGCACTGACGGGTGCCGGCGTCCAGGAACGGGCCACATGCAGGATCTGTTCAAAGCCCGCCGTCGTTATCAGTCCGACCTTGGCGCCCTTTTCCTCAAGCACGGCGTTGGTGGCCACCGTCGTCCCATGAATGATTGTCCGAATTTCGGACAAATCAATCCCGGTTTCCTGGCAGATCTTTTTGATGCCTTCCATCAATCCAATCGACTGATCGGAAGGCGTGGACGGCACTTTGGTCACATAAATCTCTCCGCTGTCTTCGTTTTGAAGAACAATGTCAGTAAATGTTCCCCCTACGTCAATGGCAATTCTGAACATCTGCTTACTCCCCCTTAATAGCTTGCATATTGATTTGCTCCACATAGGAAATCACTGTGTCCAGATCCACTACATCCGCATATTTGGTGCTCATGTCGTAAAGGTTAGCCTTGTGGGCTGCCTGCGACCTGTCACCGACGCATGATTCAGGAACTACTACCCGATATCCGTACTGCAGAGCATCCACAACGGTGGCTCTGACACATCCCGAGGTCGTGCAGCCGACCACAATCGTGGTATCGATCTGTTCACCGGTTAACAATGATTGCAAATTCGTGCCAAAAAAAGCACTGGCAAATTTCTTGACGATCAATGGCTCCTCCGCTTCCCTCCTCTCCAGTCTCGGGTCAATCTGTATCCAATCGCTGTCGGACGTCAACACCTTGAGCGCCGGAACTTTTTGCAAAAAATAGCCTCCGTCTTTGTAATGCGGCTCATACATGACCGTGGTGAAAACAATCAGCATCTGTTGCTGTCGGGCTGCGTCCAAGAGCTTTTTTGTATTCGTGATCTCATTCGTGTAATCAGATCCCAGTTGACAGGACGGATCGGTAAATCCTTTGATATAATCCACCACAATCATGCACGGGCGTTTCCCCATACCACTTGAAAAACCAAACCCTGCAAACGATTCAGTCATGCAAACTCCCTCATCTTTCTTTTGGTTCTGAATCCGAAGATGGACTTATATAATTCCTTTCTCTTTCAGAGAGCGAAT
>JAGVBM010000038.1 GCA_020059765.1 Bacillota bacterium | reverse complement strand
CCTTGAAAAATAAGATGGTATGCATAAAAATCCCAGACCATGCTAAAACTTCCTTTAATTAAGGGAAGAGGGTGGTCAAATGTTTTCGCAGATTTTTCGCAAACATCAATTTTATCGCATGAAATCCAGAAAGTCATTGCCGACAACCACCCAGCGGATCAGTGCACAATTAAACGACAATCTAAGTGAAATTAATAGACAACTTGGGACAAGCAGCGATTTGTTCGTTCGGACCTATTCATTCGGAGCGGACCGAAATGTGCTGGGGGCGCTTGTCCTGATTAACAGTATAACCGATAAGCAGGTCCTCAACGAAAATGTTCTTAAGCCGCTTTCGAACATTCAGTTGCAAACGGGCACACCGATCATCTCTCAGATCCTTGATTCAGTCTTAACCGTTACAGTCGCCAAGGAAGAACAATCGCTCGATTCCGCCATCGACGAGTTGTTGGCAGGCAAAGCCCTGCTGCTTGTAGACGGTGAAACACAGTTGATCGTAATCGAGGCCAGAGGCACAGAAATGCGTCCTGTGGAGGAACCGGTCACCGAGTCGGTCATTCGGGGTCCGCGAGAAGGTTTTAACGAAGATCTCGTCACCAATCTTTCCATGATCCGCAGACGCATCCGCAACCGGAACTTGCAAGTGGAAACGTACAAGATCGGTCAGCAGACCAATACGCAAGTCTGTCTCGTTTATATTCGCGGCATCGTCAAAGATGAATTGGTAAAAGAAGTGCGGCGACGGCTCTCTTCGATTCGGATCGATTCTGTTATGGACTCCGGGTATATTGAACAGTGGATTGAAGACAACCCGTATTCCATATTTCCGACTGTTACAAACAGCGAAAAACCGGATGTTGTATCAGCAAAGATTTTGGAAGGACGAGTGGCGATACTGGTTGACGGAACACCTGTCGTCCTGATGGTGCCAACCGTGTTTGTGGAATTCTTTCAAGCAGCGGAAGATTACTATTCCCGTCCCTATTATGCCAGTATGACACGTTTTCTGCGCTACTGGGCGTTCTTTGTTTCCGCCTTTCTCCCCGCCTTGTACATTGCATTTGAAAACTTTCAAAAAGAACTGATTCCGCCGCCTCTGCTGATCGGATTTGCCGAATCAAGAGAGGGGGTTCCGTTTCCTTTGGGTGTCGAAGTTCTGTTCATGGTCATCTTGTTCGAATGGCTCAGGGAAGCCGGCGTTCGCATGCCCCGTCCGATCGGTCAAGCGGTCAGCATCGTGGGCGCCTTGGTGATCGGCGAGGCGGCTGTCAATGCAGGGATGATCGGCGCTCCCACGGTAATGGTCATCGCTGGCGCAGGCATTACCGCGTTTGTTGTTCCGTCACTTGGGGATGTCTCGGCATTGCTGCGGTTCGTCTCCATTATTGTGGCCGGAGTGTTTGGTTTATACGGTCTTTTTCTGTTTTATTACGGAATTGGGGTCTATCTGGCTGACTTACGTTCGTTCGGCATCCCTTATTTCACGCCGATCGCCCCCATGAAGTTTGATGAATGGAAAGATGTCCTGGTTCGTTTTCCCCTCTGGCTGCAAAAACGGCGTCCTGATTCACTGGAAACGGTCAATCAGAATAAAATTGGCAATGCCGCTCCTCCTTCTCCTCCTAACAAATCTCCTGAGGGGGATCGGACATGAAGCGAACCCTATCGTTCAAACGGTGCTGCGGCTTGCTGCTGTTGGTCATCCTCAGTCTTTCGTTCACTCTGACCGGATGCTGGAACAACATCGAACTGAATAAAGTCCGGATGGCATCCGCAATCGGCATCGACCTGGATGAGCAAGGACGCTACCTGATGAGTGTCCAAATCATCAAACCCGGCGGGGGTCAAAAAGGTGGGGGGCAAGGTTCGGGAAAGAAAGGGGGGGCAGAGGAAAAATTGGCTGTCCTGCAGGCCAGCGGCTACACCATTTTCGATGCGGCGCGGAATCTCATCGCCCATACCGGGTTCAAACTCTACTACCAACATCTTCGATATATCGCGTTTGGACGGGAACTTGCCGAACAGGACATTATTGGCCCGCTTGATTTTTTCACGCGCGATCATGAATCAAGACTGCGCAGTTGGATCTTTGTGGCAGACGGCCGGGCCGAATCTGTCATCAAAACAGTGGGGATCATGCACCCCCTCCAATCGGTCGAAGTGGATGAGACGATGAAATCGGGCCGCAACATCGGCAAATATCCGGCAGTGGAAATGATCGACCTGATGCGTATGATGTCCGACAAAGACAAAACGGGCTATCTTCCCTACATACGGGTCATACCCAAAGAGAAAAAATATGTTCATGTGATGGCGGCTGCGATGCTCAAAGAAGGCAGGGCGATCGGGGATTTGGACGAGGCGGAAACGCGCGGCTTACTGTGGATCCGCAGCGAAATAAAAAGTACCATCGTCGTCGTTCCGCTCGACGAACCAAAACATTACGCCGCAATTGAAACATTGCGATCCAAAACAGACATTAAGCCATCCTACGACGGAAAACGTCTGCAGCTGCAGATCACTGTCAAACCAACCGGAAACATCGGGGAGTTTGAAAGTCCGTATCCTTT
>JAGVBM010000382.1 GCA_020059765.1 Bacillota bacterium | reverse complement strand
TAACAAACAATTGTTGGACGGAACGTTCCCGAAGAGCCGGGGCGTCTTTTTGGGAACTGTGCTGAAAGTGCAAAAAGACGGCGTGCTTTGCGATGTGCAGGCGCCGATCAAGCGGGGGGACGGAATCGTATTTGACGCGGGCCGTCCGGAAGAAAAAGAAGAGGGTGGACGCATCTACGACCTGCGCCGCAAAGGGGTCAAGCTGGAAGGCGAAGTGCAAAGCGGGCTGATCGAGATTGTACCCGGCCGTCTAGATGTGAATTTGACGAAAGTTCATGTCGGTGACCGCATCTGGAAAACCAGCGACCAGGAGTTGGAGCGCCGTCTGCGGCAAACATTTGAAACAGAGCAGGCCTACCGGCTGTTCCCTCTCGCTGTGACAGCGAGAGGGGAAGCGGGAACGCCGCTTGTTTCCCTCTGGCATGATCTGACAACAGGTCTATCGGTGACGGTGGAATCGGAGGGGCTGCTGGAAGAAGCCATGAAACGTCCGCTAACGGAAGAGTATCTGCTGGAACAGTGGGGACGTTTGGGGGGGACGATTTTTCAACTGGAGCAACTGACGATGGAACTCCAGGGCAGCGTGATCGTGCCCGTGAAAGAACTGAACCGGATGCGCCGGGAAGCGGTCGATCAACTGCTTACCCTGCGGCAGAAACCCGTCCAATACAGGAAAAATCCGCTTCAATCATCGGTTGAAACTCCAGTCGGAGCCACGGACAAAGTGCGGAGGGTAAACGGTCAGAACGGTCAGGCAGCCGCAGATGCATCCGTTGAGCCCCAATTAATCGCGCTCTGCCGGACGATGGATCAGATTCTGGCGGCGGCTGAGACGGACGTGGATCTGATCTATGCCGATTTTGAATTCACGACCGATTATCCGAAAGCGGTGCAAGCGGCCAGAGAACTCGGCAAGCCGATCGCCTTGGCAACACCTCGCATTCATATGCCGAACGAAAACGGGATTTTGAAGGGTATCCAAAACACGCAGCCGGATGCGATACTGGTTCGCAATCTGGGAGCGCTTCAGTATTATACGCAGCAGCAGGGGGACATTCCGCTGCTGGGCGATTTTTCCCTGAACATTGCCAATCACAAGGCGGTCGAAGTGTTTCTGAACCGTGGCTTAAGGCGAGTGACCCCTTCCTATGATCTCAACATCCAGCAAATGATGGATCTGTTGCAGGCGGCACCAACCGAAAACCTGGAAGTCGTCATCCACCAACACATGCCCATGTTCCATACGGAACATTGTGTGTACTGCACCTTTTTGAGCGAAGGAACCGATTTTACCAATTGCGGACGGCCCTGCGAAAGCCATCGCGTCTCCCTGCAGGATCGGGTCGGTATGCTGCATCCTGTCCGGGTGGATATCGGATGCCGCAATACGGTGTACAATGCCATTGATCAATCGGGCGCCGAGTATATCCCGAATTTCCTGCAAGCCGGTATTCGCTCCTTCCGTGTGGAGTTTTTGGAGGAAGATGGGAAAACAGTCCAACGGGTGATCCGTTTGTACCGGGAAGCGCTGCAAGGGAAGCGCACGGGAACCAGCGTCTGGAAGAGTCTGAACGCGACCAATCAGCTTGGCGTCACCCGAGGGCAGTTGGTGAAATAGGACTAACGCTCCCATCGAAACGCACCATCCGGTGTCAAGCATGAGAAACGGTATAACCCTTGTTGCGCAGCATGTCCAGGATCTCGTCAACGCTGCGTTCATCGGAGATTTCAAACTGACTGTGGCTATTCTCTTTATCGGCATAGCCGCCGACAGCTGTTGATGAAGCGGCAGACATTTTGGTAACGCCCACTTGAATGAGCTCGTCACGAAATTCCGATCGCTCTCGCGTCGACAGGATGATGTCCGCTTTTGGCAAAAACAGACGCATGGCAAGCATAGCCTGCAGCAAGTTCTTGTCCGTAACATCTGTCTTGGGCTGAAAATCTCCGATATGCGGACGCATTCTGGGAAATCCGATCCCGATTTCTGTTTCGGGATACGTTTGCTCCAAGTAATCGGCATGAATGCCGGTAAAAAAGACTTCCTTTCGCCAGTCGTCCAAACCCAGGAGCGTACCGATGTTCACTTTGCGCATGCCGGCTCGGCAGCCGCGTTCAGGGGTATCCAAACGATACAGGTAGTTTCGCTTGGGTCCTTTCACATGAATTTCCGCGTAGATGTCCTCGTTGTATACCTCCTGATAAACGGTGAGCCCGCTGATGCCGCTTTGCACCAGTTCTCGATATTCATCTGTTTCCAGAGGTTGAATCTCGATGGAAAGGGAAGAAAAATAACGCTTCAAAATTCCGATGCTTTCTTTCAGATACTCCAGCGAGGCATGGATGCGTGATTCACCCGTTAAGATGAGCAAATGTTCGATTCCTGTCTCGGCGATCGATTTGGCCTCTGCTTCAATTTCCGGCAGGGTAAGCTTTTTCCGGGGAAACGGATTGTTGACGTTGAAACTGCAGTACTCGCACTGGTTGACACAGTGATCAGAGAGGTACAGGGGTGCAAACAGCTGCATCCTCTTTCCGAAACGTTGAACGGTTGCCTCTTGCGCCTTGTCCGCCATTTCTTGCAAAAAAGGTTCGGCGGCAGGCGACAATAAGGTTAAAAAATCGGCTTCGCTTATTGTCGGTTGCTTGAGAATGCGCGAAACATCTTCCGCAGTCCGTGATGAAAAAATGTCCTCGAAAGGCAGGGTTTTTGCCTGACGGTACTCTTTGTAAAAGCTCATTTCTCTCTCCTCCTTGAAATGAAAAAAGCTTACCCATATGAAATAGGTAAGCTGGTATACTGCGCGCATTTGCGTCAAAGCTTTCCTACGTTGATACGAATCAAATCAGGTTCAAAGGGTTGGATTGCTCCTCTCAGCCAAAAAGGCACCCCCAGCT
>JAGVBM010000337.1 GCA_020059765.1 Bacillota bacterium | reverse complement strand
CCGAACGGAAAAACCGTCAAAAAAACGGAGCCGGAAGTGCTGAACACCGTTTCTTTCAGCAAGGAGGAACTGCAATACGCCAAAGAAGGCATGTGGCAGGTTACGCATGAGCCTTATGGAACCGCGTCGTATACCTTTGGCAAAAAAACTTACAACGTGGCGGGCAAAACCGGAACATCGGAGACCGGCCGCAATACGGAAAACTACTGGTTTGTCGGATTTGCTCCCTACGACAACCCAAAGGTTGCGATCGCTGTAGTCGTACCGGAGGGGGTTATCGGTGCCCACTCTTATGAAATGGCGGGACCGATTGCCGAAAAGATGCTGGACACATATTTTGGCGTACCGTCGAAGCAGGATCCGGCCAAACCAGCAGCCACGCCATAGAAATCTTACGGAAAAATCTTACGGAATTCGCAATCCTTTCGGGTAATGGTTTTTGATCGTATGCTGCACCGATTTTCCCCAACCGAGAGGAAATTGGTCAGCGCAAACCAATGTCCAGCCGTCGGATGCTTCGACGGATAGGGATTCGCCGCGCAAGTAGCGTCTGATATCCGGATCGTCCGGAGACAATGAAACGTGCCGCAATACATCTGCTGGACGCAGAATCATCGCCAATGTGTGGCTGGGTTCAAACCGCTTCTTTTTCACTTCTCCCAAATCCAGTCCGGGACGAACCCACTTTAACGATTTTATATCCGGCAAATCTGCAGGCAGAAGGTACAAATGATTTCCTTGCAGCAACCATTGTCCGTTCCATGGGAAGCCTTGCAAATTGTAGTGAACGAAGGATTGAAACAGGGCGATCGCCTCAGTCGGCACTTTCGGCTGAAATCGGCTGGGACGCGGCTCTGGACCATCCGCTTTTTCCATCAATACGGAAAAATGCCCTTCTCCCTGCAACCGATGGGGCCACAGGCGAACCGCAAGTCTCAGTTCCTCACGGCTGTTTCCCCATTTCGGTTCTCCCGGAGAGAACAGATCAGCGTTTGGAAAGGGCAAAATTGTCAATTCGGGGTGTTGATGCAAGAACTTGTCCAACATCAATTCGTTTTCTTCCGGCGCGAACGTGCATGTCGAATAGACAAGCTTACCGCCTGGGCGCAGCATTTTAACCGCTTCTTCCAGAATGTCCTGCTGCCGGAAGGCGCAATAGGCTACGTTTTCCAGAGTCCATTCTTCGCACGCTTGCGGATCTTTCCGAAACATTCCTTCGCCTGAACAGGGAGCGTCGACTAAGATGCGGTCAAACCATCCCGTGAAGACGGAAGCCAGTTTTGCCGGTGTTTCGTTCAACACAATCGTGTTGCGAAGTCCGAGTCGCTCCACATTTTCCGCAAGGATTTTTGCGCGGCTGGCGCTAAATTCATTGGCTACCAAGACCCCATGTCCCTGCATGTAGGAGGCGAGATGAGTGGTTTTTCCGCCGGGAGCGGCGCATAAGTCCAATACTCTTTCGCCTCGACTCGGAGCCAGTGCGGGAGCAATTGCCATGGCGCTCGGTTCTTGAATGTAGTACAATCCAGCCGTATGATACACATGTTTGCCGGGTGTATCCTGTTCTTCATAGTAAAAACCGGTTGCTGCCCAAGGAATCGGTTTCAGATGAAACGGAGCGGCTGAAAGAAAATCGTCGACTGAAATTTTTAGCGTGTTGACACGAAGACCGAAGGTCTTGGGATGTTCATAGCTCTGCAAAAAAAGATCCGCTTCTTCTCCCAAGAAGTCTGTCATTCGCTTTACGAAAAGTTGTGGCAATACGATCATATCGATCCTCCAACGGTATGTTAAAATTCACTATACCACAACCGTGGAGCAGGAAACGCAAATTGCTGAGAGCGCATGTCGAGGTGAAGCTTACAATGCTCATAGGTGTTGATATTACGGAAATGGAGCGGATTGCCAGACTTGCTGAGAATCCCGCATTCGTCAACAGAGTCTATACACAAGACGAATTAAGTTTGGTGCAGCAGGTTTCCGAACAACGAAAGTTTGAAATACTTGCGGGCAGGTTTGCCGTCAAAGAAGCGGTCGCTAAAGCGTTTGGAACAGGGATCGCAGAGGGGTTGTCCTTTCAAGACATCGAAACGGTTCGCGGTTCTAAAGGGGAACCGGTCGTTTCTTTGCACGGCAAAGCCCGGGAATTGGCGGATTCCATCGGTGTTCGGGCGGTGCGCGTAAGCTTGTCCCACGCTTCAGGTCTGGCAATTGCTTTTGTCGTGCTGGAAGTGTAACTCATCAGGCGGAAAAAGACTCGCTGTTGATTGTTAAATTCCGGTATTGGATCTCCTTGCGGAGCAACTGAATAAATCGTTCGTCCAGCTTCAATTCAACCGCTCGTTTGTATGCATCCAACAAAACTTCATTACTTAACAACCGCATTTCAAATCACCTCTAAAGGAATTTTCGTTACCCCGATGTGACTTTTATGGATGTAGACCTATCGTAACATCGAACAAATGAGAGAACAACCGTTCTAGTTATCCACAATAGTCTGTGTATAATCTGTGTACATCTTGTGGATAGGATGTGTAAAACTTAGAGGAAGCCTTTTTCGGAAAATGGGGATAGTCGGGATAATTTTATCCACAGAAAATGCGGCTTGTCGTTTTATGGAAAAAAATTTTATTTATCCTACAGCATATTCATCCCGGATTCACATTTATGCAGGTTTTATGGGATAATAAAAAACGTACGGGGGGGAGAGAATACATGACACGACTTCGTGCGTTCATTGGGGAGCGTGACCGCAAGCTGCTTGCTTCCTTATTACGGTTCCGGGCATCCTCCAAACTCAATTGGTTTATGAGGATCATAACCGTATTCGGAGGATCTGTTTTTACGATTGGCAGCGTGCTTCTTATGTTGCTGGCGGCAAAAGGATCGATGCGGCAGGCGGCGATAGTTGCCGCTATTGGGTTAAGCGGCAGTTTTATGATCGTGCAATGGATGAAACGGTTGGTGAAACGATTTCGTCCCTATTTGGTGATGGCGGAAATTAAATTGATGGGAAAACCGCTGGAAGATCATTCCTTCCCTTCGGGACACACCACGTCCATCTTTTCGCTTGTGACCGCATTTGCCATGTCCTTTCCTTCTGTTGCGGGCTGGTTTTACGGGATTGCGACGTTGGTGGGCGTTTCAAGGGTTTATTTAGGTTTTCATTATCCCTCCGATGTTCTGGCAGGCAGTCTGATCGGCATCGGCTTCTCGGTCGGATCTCATATCGCCCTTCATTCATGGTTTTTAT
>JAGVBM010000048.1 GCA_020059765.1 Bacillota bacterium | reverse complement strand
TGCCCTGCATATCTGTGTTTGACCTTCTGCTTCAGTCCGCCCAAAGTACCTGAATCGACCAGGTCTTCGGCTGTCAGGTTCAATCCCAGCTCAGCATTCGCGAATTGGGTCACGCGGCGCAGCAGGTCTTCAGTAAGTCCCAGATCGTCAAGACTGTCATCATCCTCCATCAATTGAGGACTGACGCCAAGTACCTTGGCCAACCATTCTTGAACGAGGGTACCCAGAGTTGAAACAGTCCGTATATGTCCTTCTGACGGTTCGTTGCTTCCGACATTCGCAAGATAACGGGAGAAGTTCTCAACTGCCGCTCGGAGACGCTCCTCGTTCTTGGCGGACAGAACGATAAGCTGTTCCGGCTCAGGTTCGCGCATGACTTTGGATGGAGTTGACACATATTCTTCCAGAATGACGAATGCATTCGCACCGCCTGCGCCAAACGAACTCACCCCCGCTCTTCGGGGTACCTGTCTGCCATTTTCCGATACACTTAGTGTCGGCCAAGGACTCAATTCTTTTTGTACATAGAACGGGGTTTTGGCAAAGTCTATGTTGGGATTCAGCCGATCAGAATGTATGGACGGTACTAGCTGGCGATGCTTCATTTGCAGAAGCACCTTGGCAATCCCGGCAAATCCTGCGGCAGATTCCAAATGGCCAATATTGGATTTGACCGAACCGATGGGACAAAAACCTTTTTCATCCGTGTACTTTGCAAACACGCTGGTCAACGCCCGCACCTCAATCGGATCGCCAAGTGCCGTACCTGTGCCGTGAGCCTCGATCAAACTGATTGTACGCGGATTGATTTTGGCCTTCTCCAGTGCTTCCTGGATCAGTTGTACCTGTGCATTCGGATTGGGCACCGTATAGCCGTTCACTTTTCCTCCGTGGTTAATGGCTGTGCTTTTGATCACGGCATAGATTTGATCGCCGTCGGCTTTGGCCTTCCGGAGCGGCTTCAACAGCAACGCACCCACTCCATCACCCGGAACATAACCGTCACCCCCTTCACCGAAACTGCGGCAACGGCCGTCGGTGGAAGCGAATCCTGTCTTGGAAAGAAAGAGATACTTGTTCGGGTGAACGGTGATATTGACCCCTCCGGCGATGGCTACATCGGTTTCACCGCGCCGCAGGCTTTCGCAAGCAAGATGCACGGTGGTCAACGAAGATGAGCACATCGTATCCAAAGCGATGCTGGGGCCGTGGAAATCAAAGAAATACGATACCCGATTGGCTATCGATGCATAGGAAGAACCGGCATTTGCGCGCTCCACGCCGTACAGCTGGTATTGCCCCCACATAGCTCCTACATAAACACCCACCTTGCTTTGCCGCAAACTGTCACGTGTATAACCGGCGTCTTCGATCGTATGATAGACAGTCTCCAAGAACAGCCTCTCCTGCGGATCCAGTGTTTCAGCCTCCAGATTGGAGATGTTAAAGAACAACGGGTCAAATTTATCCACATCATCCATGAATCCACCCCACTTGCTGTAGGACTTGCCTTCTTTGCCGCGCTCCTCATCCCAAAAATCTTTCCAGTCCCACAATGTGGGCGGCACTTCAGTAATACAGTCTGTGCCGTTCTGCAGGTTTTTCCAAAACTCTTCAAGGTCGTTTGCCTTCGCGAAACGGCCGCTGACGCCGATAATGGCGATGTTTTGATCTGTGTTGGCTTCCTCTTCGTAACGTTCAACGGGGATCCGGTCACTTTTTTTGTCGGTCACAACAGACGGTATGACAGCGTAGGACGGTTCGTCTTTGGTTGCGGCAGGGACTGAGTTCGATGCCTGAACCGTCACCTGGCTTGCAGGGGAAACGAATTTTTGCAGAACTTCGGTGTATTCTTCTGCAAGGTAATCTGCCAGTTCCCCAATGGCCTGATATTCGAAGAACAGGGTCTTGGACAATTCTCCAAAGGATTCTTCCAGCCGCCTCGTAATCGCTACCATCATCACCGACTCAATGCCGTAAGTCTCAAACGGTTCATCATCCTGCAGTGCCGCTTCCGTCAGTCGGGTCTCTTGTGCAATGGCCTGTTTCAAGAGTCTGTTGGCAACACTTCTTGCCTCATCGAAACTCATCCGGAACTGCCTCCTTTTTTATCGAGTCTCATTGGCTGCGAGCCAATGTATCTACCAGGTCCTTCGAATGACGGCTTGTCTCTGTGTCAGCCTGTCTGATTCGCAGATAGGCGTCCAATTTGTGCCTATCTCCATTGCCGACAATAAGATGACTGTGTTCTTGGCTCACGCTCTCCATCAAGACTGCAATCGCCGCTTCCGTAGAGATGGGAACCATTCCCGTTTTTTCACGGATGAAAGGAAGTTCGCTGCCAGGCACCGCCATCCCGCCGTCCTCCCATAACGGCCAACTGATGGATATCGTAACGCCTCTGCGAAGCCCTTGTTCCCGCAATTGGTTGCGGTGGTTTGCGTACATATCTAGGAAACGGTTGGCAAAGGCATAATCACATTGCCCCACGTTCCCTGTAACGGAAGCCAAGGATGAAAACAGGACGACGAAATCCAACGGCTCATTTTTTGTTGCTTCATCAAAGTAAACCGTTCCAAACACTTTGGGATTCAATACTTTTTCCACCTGTTCCCTGGTCTTGAACAGCAGCAGGCTGTCTTGCGTACTGCCGGCACAGTGGAATATTCCCTTAATCCTTCCCCACCTGTTCTTGACATCCGCAATCAGATTTTGAACAGCTTGTCGGTTGGAGACATCCGCTTGACGGTATTCGATGACGGCACCGCCGACTGTCAGATTCTCCACCATCTTCACTTGTTCGGCCGTCAGTCCGGATCGTCCGACCAAGACGATCTTAGCTTTCCGACGAATGAGTTCGGAAGCGACATGAAGACCGAGTCTGCCTGCACCGCCCGTTACCAGATACACACCGCCTTCCTCGATTGGGAGTCCGGACTCCCCGATAAGGGGGACTCCCAACGGAAACAATTCTTTTACTTGATGGGAACCGGTTTGCAGATTCACGAAGTGTTCAACCCACCGTTTATCGCTCTCGGTGACCGCGTTCACAACAGCGGCCAGTTGGACAGCCTGTTGCTTCGAGTCGCCAACCCCCTCAATCGTCAAAACTTGCAGCGGCAGCCGCGGATTTTCTTGATACAACGATTTTCCAAAACCGGACAATCCTCCTATCGCGGGAACCATGCACGATCCCGTGTCCGCTTCCGCACAGACAAGCAAGATCCGAATGGTCTTGCGCGGTCTGTGCCGAACCAATTCTTTGGCCAAGCTGAAAATGGGTTCGTATCCCACATTCAGCTGCTCCTCGACAGAGAGGGTTCGAATATACGGCATATCCAACCACAACAAGATTCTGTCGGGCAATAGGCCCGCATGTTCAAGTTCCTTGAACAGCATCCGCCAATGAATGGCCTTTTTCGGATCCAGTTCATAGCGGGTTCGTGAGACCGGCTTGTACGCAGAAAGCGATGGCGCTGCTTTCACAACTGTCGAACCTTGTGCTTCAAGAACCTGGTTCACATTATTAGGTGCGCCAATCGTCAAGTAGCAAGGGGATGTCCCAAAAGGTTGATATGGAGTTCCCCCCGGGCAGTCCACCCATTCTTCTGCGTAACAAGCGACTTCACCCCGTTTCTCCCGTTCTTCATTCACCATTCCGGCTGCAGGCAAAGATGCAGAACGTGCGGTATCGATAGGCCGGGCAGCACAGCCGCGGAGCACCAAGACGACCTTTCCCGCGATGTCTGTAATGGTTATATCGTGCCGACTCAACGCGGACGTCCTTCCCCTTGTCCGTGAACCGGCCGTCACGTGAACGTAACATTGTTGTGGCAATTCACCAATAGCCATTACTTCGTCAACCGCAAAAGGCAAAGAAACCTGATCGCTGGACTGTCCCAGAATTTGCAGCAGAAGCGCTGTCTGCAAGGCACCGTCCAAGAGAGACGGATGAAAAGGAATC
>JAGVBM010000064.1 GCA_020059765.1 Bacillota bacterium | reverse complement strand
TGACACCAAATTTTCCTTTTTTCGTTTGGAATACTTGAACCTTCGGTTCCCTAGATCCAGCCAGCAAATGATCATCCCGGATACATATCGCGACATAATGAGCGATTGACCTATTTTCGTACAGACGCGGTTCATACAACCAACACCCCATGCTACTCACCTTCCTAAGATGCAGGTTGATCCTAGTATGCACCAAAAAGCCCTTTTCCATGAAGAGCACGTCGTCAACAGATCCGTGCCTATAGGAGAACGGCAAATTCGATGGTTTTCGCGGACGGAAATTGTTACACTAAGGAAAAGCCGCTAGGGAAAAACCATCAAAGGAGCATATAATAAATGGGGATTGTAATTGTCGAGGTATGCGAATCCAATTTTGCCGCGGCACTCGATGTAGAAAGCTTGGAGGACCAGTATGACGGCGTTTCCGTCATGCGCAATTATTGTCTGAGTTATTGCGAACTTTGCGCAAAACAGCCCTACATGTTAGTGAACGGCGAGATTGTGATGGGTGATGACCTTGAATCCTTGATGCAAAATGTCTGTAAAAAAATAGAAAATGAATTGGCAGAATGGAGGTGAGTCAACCCCGCAGGATTATCATTCCTCGGAGAAGATGATTTCCACCTTGTATCCGGTATGTTTCTTCATATTGAGGACAGCATGATCCAAAATTAAATATTGACCTTTTATACCAAGCAAACGTCCGCCAATTACATCCTGTTTGTCAAAAGACAAGGATTTGATTTTATCAAGCGTTTCCAATACGGGATAGGCAAACTCATAGATCTCTTCCGTGTTTAGCAGATAATTCTGATACTCATCGGGCAGAATCGACCGGATCTGTTTCCGAACCTCCAGCAAATCGACGTCATCCACATCCCCCGACAGCATTTTGCGCCAATTGGTTTTGTCCGGGATAAGCTGTGAAATCTTCACTTCCATTTCCCCCGCCAGTTTCCGTGTCGGAACTTCTGCAATCGGAATCGCTTGCACGGCTCCTTGGTCGATCCAGCGCGCTTTGCCGCGGCTCTTTCTAGTCAATCCCACTTTTACATTTGAACTCAAAGCCAAGTATACGTAATGAGGCGTCATGCAATTGGCTTCGGCAAAATCCCCATCTCGGCATGTCCCCAAGTGGTAATGACATTCATGCGGTTTTACAATGCAAAGATCGCATTCCGCAAGTTTGCTAAAACATGGGTAACAATACCCGTTATTATACAGCTTATTAACGATGCGGCCGCAAGCCGTGCAACTCTTTTCGCCGAGATAACGAAATTCGATAGACTGTCCGATTCGTTCGTTCAGCGACAGCTGCTGCTCGCCAAGCGGCAAGTAATAACGAACCGGGTGATCTGACACATGTGTCAGATCAGACAAATACCCTACATAGGACACCTGTTTTTCCCCTCTCAATTGAGATCAAATCAGGTTCGTCGCATGACAAATCGACTTCGACATGCGAGTCAGGAAACGGTTCAAACTTTCTCTACCTATCTCATATCAAATCCTTGCGTACCAAAGGGTTTCGGCAAATTCTGGATGCCTTGATAGAGAAACATCCAACCGTTATCCGCTTTATATGCTTGAATATCAATCTGGTCATCGAGCATCAACATGTGAAACAGATTCATGTTTGTTTTCAAATAAGGACTCAGGTGTTCATCATGCAAGCGAAGATTCAACACACGATTTTTTTCTTGCGAATGAACAACCGGAATACCATCCCGGATCACATACCCTTCAATTTTTTGTTCCGGTAAAAATTTGCCTTTATAATGGTTTCGAAAATGCTCATACAGTTGTTTGGCCGCTTTCGCTTTTCGAGAAGATTCAAGAATCAGCGCATAGTTCATGTTCCGTACCCCTTGTTTCCGATTGTGCCTGTCATACTATACACATTACCACAGTCACATGGGGAATGGAATCGGAACATAAAAAGGCCCCCTCTGGTAAACCAACCGGATTAGGGGGCCTTGTCAGCACTACCACCTATTATAATCGAAATCGGAATGGATACCACTAGTGAATGTGTGGTACGATTTCCCTTTTTTCCCAAAAGAAAAAACCTTTATCCGAAAAGAGAGAGCAAACCGATGGCCACCGTACCGCCGCCAAGGGAACTCAACAGGTTAACCGTATCATTGTTCATCCAAACAAAGCCGCGGGTGTGTATTGTCGGAAGATCGCAGTGAACCTTTCGTTCCACTTCATTCGTGCAAACTTGGCAGCGGAACATCACTTGCCAGCGAGCCCCCAAATAAGAATCGATCAGTGATCCAATCGTGCCGGCAATCATTCCGGTCAAAATCAAAGACAAAAGCGTATTGATCCCGCGATATGGAATTGTTGCGCCAAGTTGACCGGGACTTACCGCAGCGAACAGCCAAGCAATCAAACCGACAAAAGCACCTCCGGCTGCCGAAGCGATTAGACCGAGGTTTGATATACCGCCAGAAGTTCCCCTGGGAACTATTTTTCCTGTCACAATCGACCTCGGCTGTCGATTGCTGAGAGCTCCAACTTCAGTTGCCCAGGTATCCGCATTCACGGATGCCATTACTCCGACAAAGGCACTCCACCAAACCGGATGCGGCCACGCAGCATTACCGATCGCCAATAGGACTGCCAATCCTCCGTTGGCTAATACTTGTCCCGCATCCCGGCGTCCAGTCTTTTCATAGGTCTTTTCCACAGACGTTTTTTTATGCTGTTTCCATTTGGACCAAAACGTGGAAGACACAAAAAATCCGATTAATGTTCCGAACCAGGCGGCACTTCCGAAAACATACAATAAAGTGCCGACCAGCAAGGCGGCAAGCAGTCCCGAACCGGATAAGGAGTTTTTCCGGTAGGCGATACCTGCAATCAGCAGACTGCCCGTCAACCCAAACAACCATTCCATGTGAATCGCCCCATTTCCCTGCCACCCCCTGTACCGGTTTCCGTCCGGAAGCCTGTTGCATATTATTCGTTAATAGTGGTACTATGTAGAATAGAACTTGGACCGACTAGGAGGAGATTCTGTGTTTCGTTATTATTTGGGCATCAGCATCATGTTGGCAATCTTTGCAGTTTTCTCATTGTTTCTTTCTACGAATCCGGCAGCGGTTGCAACCATCTACATCGGAATCGCCGGTGCGTTTCTCGCAATTGCGTTCATTACGTCCGGTCCGGAATCCCGCTGGTAGTTCATAAAGTATTACATAATGCCCGTCAAACCTTTAACCGATTGCGAATCGGTTAAAGGTTTTTTCATTCACTCCAGCAAAAGCGGCAGAATATGTTCGGCATCATGATTGATCCGAATGATCGGGCTCCCCTTTCGTCGTGAGATCTCGGGAAGCTCTTGGCAAGGTGCCATCTCTAAGCGTGTGCCTACAATCAATAACAGATCCGCACTTCCTACCCAATCTACCGCTGTCCCATAATGATATATCTCTTCACCAACCAAAACAATATTTGGTTTTAATACTGTTTTGCATCTCGGACAAACAGGAATCCTTTGTTCTGCCACGAGATCGGACTGATAAATCCCTTTGCATTCCCCGCACAGGAGTTCCAGCAAATTGCCGTGAATTTCGAGAATATGTCGACTGCCCGCCCGCTGATGCAACCCGTCAATGTTTTGCGTAATGATTGGCATTCCTGTTTTGGCAAACGCCGCATGTGCCGCATTTGGCTTCGCCTGTTTCCAGTGCTGCAAGATATGTCGATAATACTGGTAGAACGAATCGGTCTTATGAACAAACATCTCATATGTAAAAAAATCCCGCAATTCGATTCCCTTCCATTTGGCGGACAACGTCGGCAGACCACTGGCAACGGAAATACCGGCTCCCGTCACAGCAACCGGATGCGCTGCCTTTTCCCATTCCTCTTTCCATTTTGCAAATTGATCGACACTCGGTTCAGATGAACGCATGATCCCACCCCTTCCTTCTATTGTTGGCGGGTTGGGAAGTTGTCCATTCATCAAATAAAAACCGCTTCATGAACTGCACAAGCAGATTCATGAAGCGGTATTCATTCAGCAGCAACGTGTTACCGTTCCGTTATCAAAACGGGTCTTCAAAGCATACATATAATATTCTTGTTCCGTCATGGGCGGTACATCGGGATGAGTGGACTTATGCCGTTCCAGATACTTTTCATAGTCCGGCATGCCAAAGATGGTCTTCACGGTAGACCGCGCTTCACTAATCCACCCAAACACTTGTTTCACTCTGCATCAACCTCCAAAAGTGGTGCCTGCCGGATACTTCGATTGTACGAAGGGCGTTTCTTGCAGATCCGCTTTTTGTTTGCGTACAAGGATATTATACCACACTCGCACAGAATCAAGAATCAGCAAAATCACTACACTCATAAAGAAAATGGTAAGAATTGCATCCAATCGGTCATTGAACACGATTTGGTGCATGACATCCATGTTCTTCGCGGGTGCCATCACTTGACCCTTGTCAATTCCTTCCTGATATCTTGCCGCATGGGCAAAGAAACCGATCGCCGGACGGGCATCAAACAGTTTCATCCAGGCAGCCGTCAAAGTGGTAATACTCAACCAAACGAAGGGAACAATCGTAACCCACGCAAAGCGGGCCTTACCCATCTTGATGATGACGGTGGTGGCGACAGCCAGCGCAATCGCAGCCAACATCTGATTGGATATACCGAACAACGCCCACAGCGAATTGATTCCGCCGAAGGGATCAACAGCGCCTTGGTAAAGGATATAACCCCAGCC
>JAGVBM010000059.1 GCA_020059765.1 Bacillota bacterium | reverse complement strand
TAGGGATATTACGTTGGCCAGATACAGCAGCATCGCGTTGACACTGAACCCGCGTCCCATTTTATCTTCCGGTACGAACTGCTGCAGCAAACTGACTCTCGACAATCCTGCCAGAGGCTGTCCCAAACCTGCGATCAGTACGCTGGCAAAAATGATGGGCAACCGGTCTGCCAATCCTAACGCAAGAATTCCCGCACCCCAAATGAATGACCCGTACAGGTAGGTACGAATTGTCAAACGCTTAAACAGGAACGGGATTAAAATATTAACCAGAATCACGATACCGCCAAACCAGCCTTGGAGGGTGCTGTACCACACCTCCCCGTCCGGAAAGGTCTGTTTTACCTGCAAAAAGAGGCCCACTTCCCACACCCAAGTGTTAAACAAGACGATCAAAAATGTGGTAACAAACAATCTTCGAATCGTTTTTTCTGCAACTGCCCATTTAAAAAAATCAACAAGCGAATCACGAATTTCGAAAAAGACGTTGTTCTTATTCTCCCTGCTCCCTGACATACCGGCCTCTTTCACCTGCAACAGCAGAAGCAAGACGGCACTGCAGACATAGGTCGCCGCATCGATTGCAAAAAAAACGGCCGGACTGGTGAACTTGAGCAAAAATACCGTGATCAGCGGGCTTGTCACCGTGGCCCCGCGAACCGCGCTATCAATAAAGCCGTTGGCGGCAATCCGTTCCGATTCTGACACAATCAGCGGCAATACGGCCCGGTGAGCCGGGTTGAAAAAGCTGCCGAACGATTGAATGACGAATCCGGCAATAATCAAATGCCAATAGGTCAACATGCCAAATTGATGCACAGCAAACACCGACAGCATGATCGGAGCCCGAAGGCTATCAATCCAGACGAGCAGACGCTTCTTGTCGACCCAATCCGCCACGACCCCTCCCACCAAACCAAACAACAAATACGGGGCTGTCTCCGCAATCACGACACCTGTCGTTGCCAAGGCGGATTGGGTCATCTCTTGCGCCAGAAACAAAAACGCCAGACCGGATAAAATATCCCCCGTTCGGGAAATCAATCCGCCCCAAAAATAGAACACAAAATTCTTGTTTTGCCATACTTGCAGCATGTGTATCACCTCAATACAACCGTACCAAAGCCACACGACCTAATCTGCGCAGATCTTGCGCTCGTCGTTCGCAAGATCCTGGATAGGCACCATCGTACATACTTGATTTCGCCCGGATTGCTTGGCTTTGTACAGGGCATTGTCCGCCTGCTTCACAAGCTCGTCCACGTTCGCTACGGTGTCGGGATACGTGGCAACTCCAAGCGAAATCGTCAGATGTATGCTGGAACCGTCCGGCAATCGGAAAGAGTGTTTTTCTGCGGCGAGTCGAACCCGTTCCGCTATGGAAACAGATTCCTGCACCGCGCATTCCGGCAACAGAATCGAAAATTCTTCTCCGCCGTTCCGTGACACCACATCAATAAATCTGCCATTCTTGGACAGAATTTCGCTTAACTGTTTCAGCACCTCATCACCGACAGGGTGACCGTAGGTGTCGTTGATTCTTTTAAAGTAATCGATATCGATTGCGATCAACGACAAGGTTCCTTGAAATTGTGCCGCCTTCCTGCTCAACTCGTTCAACGACAGATCAAATTGACGAAAATTGTTCAGACCGGTCAAAAAATCTTTTGTTGACAATTCCTCAAACTGCTTGAACATCTCCGTTAATCGACGAAGATAGCGAACCAGATAGAACGCAATGTTTCCTGCAATCAGATAGGCTCCTGCATAATACAGGTATGTGACAAACAACAGAGACCGATTTTCTATCAGCAGAGAGAAAGCAATGATCGAAGCGATAAAATGAAGCACGTTCATGTAAATCCATTTATTCCGCACACTGATCCGCATGCTGACGATCAGTCCACTGCCGATTCCCACAAACAGTGTGGCAATGACAGCGACAACAGAATAATCGTAGAGAAGCACCCGCCCAATAAGGAGCATGACGGTGGTTACCGCCGCCGACAAATACCCCCCGTACAAGGCGGACAGCATCAATGGCACAAATCGCAAATCCACAATCAACTTGTGCGTTACTTGAAAGTGATAATCAATCAGGACCATACCCAACAAACCGAAGCCTACTCCGTATAGAAAGCGAAATTTTGTTGGAGAGGAGGGAGTTACCAGCGCTCGTTGAAACAACTGGTGCCCGATGAAAAGGGAGGAAATCAGAATGGAAGTATTGACGATAAAATCACGCAACATGAGGAAACCCATCCTCCAAACATGCTTGAAATAAATAAAAGCAGAGTCATGCTCCGCTCCGCGTCCCTATCATAACCGAATTCATGGGAATTGTAAGCTGGGTAATATTTACAGAGTTCTTGAAGAAGGGAATTGATGCTTGGGATTCCTTTCAACGATCTCCTTGGCTTTCGTTAATTCTCGGATGACATCAAGCTGCAGTTGTTGATCCATGTACATAGTTTTAATGTGCACTTCCCCATTTTTACTGGAAACGTAGCGAGGCTGCAAGCGATTCAAGGTCAACGCAAAAATGTCCCGTTTGCACTGTTCGCAGTCGCATTTCAACTGGTAGCTGCCTTGAAAATCCCCAAACAAGTCTCGGACAATCATTTCCATCGCGTTTACAACGGACATCAAGCGCACCCCCATATGATATTCAATTGAATCGGCAGGACTAATCTATGTAACGATTCGTGTCAGTCTTTCTTGGGACTGTTGCTGCGTATCAGAGACTCCAGTTCTACCTTCGAATATCCGTTCAGCAATTCAATAAACTTGACTGCATAGTCCGCGTCAAATTGACTGCCCGCCCCATCCCGAATTTGCTGAAGCGCTGCCTCAATCGATAGTCCTCTTCGGTACGGGCGATCGGATACCATCGCATCAAACGCATCAGATATAGCAAGGATTCTCGCAATCACCGGGATATTATCACCTTGCAAACCATCCGGATAGCCTTTCCCGTCAATCCGTTCATGATGGGAACGAATCGCAGGCAACAATTCCGCAAACACGCCGGATTGTTTGACGATCTCATAGCCGATCACCGGATGCTGCTTGATCCTGTCAAATTCCTCCGGCGTTAACTTTCCTTCTTTATTGAGGATTGCGTCTTCAATCCCAATTTTCCCTACATCATGCAAAATTCCGCCGAAATAAACTTCATCGATCTGTTTCTTCGCTAACCCGACTGCGGCAGCAAGCTCCCGCCCCCAGAAGGCGACGCGTTTGGAATGCCCGTGGGTGTAAGGGTCACGGGCGTCAATCGCCGCCGCCATGGCGGTGAGGAAGGAGTCGTTGAGACTCTTGACTTCCCCCATTTTTTGTTCGATTTTATGCAGTCCATCCACGTAGTTATGGAAGACGATACTGATAAAAATAAATGCGATTAATGACGGGAGAAGCGCCAGCCAACCGTAAACGGCCACCAGTCTCGTGCCCAATACACCTACCACCATAATCAACAAGTAAGTCATCGAATAGGATTTCAGCATATTTTTAAAGGTT
>JAGVBM010000252.1 GCA_020059765.1 Bacillota bacterium | reverse complement strand
GTACATTGCCGTTCAGCTTCAACGGAATCCGGTATTCTTTCATTAACTCCTGTTCGGCCACAACAAATTCTTCATCCGTCAGATCACCGCGTCCGAACAGATTGCAGTGACAAGTTCCGGTGGTTTCAATGTCATGCGCGGCATATGCACACGGACACACCAATTTGCGATCGGTCGCCTTGTCGCCGGTCGGCTCAAAGCATGGACACAGCCGGGTTCCGTACATATCCTGATTCTCCGAAATCCAGATCTTTAAATTGGTAAGGTACATCGGATGCGGATTGACTCTGTAACCTTTCAATTTGGCAAATTTATAAATCCATTCGTCCGCTTTTTTGATCTGGGTGCGATACTTCAAATACCCGGTTGCAAATTCCTTGTACATTTTGATGTTTGCTTTCCAGCGTCCCATATTTTCGCCTCCTAAAACAAATAGTTATAGCCCAGATAAAAATATTTCTATAATCCAGCTTACAATTTCTCCTGTCAGATTCTCCCCTATCAAGTCTGCTTTCCGCACCATTCTTGAAGAGCAATTGACTCCCCAAACTGTCCGATATCCGATTCTTCGCTTCTAGTCCAAGGCTGACAAGCATATGGTTTTTATGAAACGATGTCGACTGGAGGAGATTATGGGGTGCGCGCGATCAACAGAACTCTTCGCAAACGTTTGGTGATTGTTCTTTTTGCACTGGGAGCGGTATTTATGGCATTAATCGGCCGCCTGGCGTATATCCAGTTGATACAGTCCGCATGGTTGACGGAAAAAGCAGAGGATCTGTGGCGGCGCAACATTCCCGTCGAATCCAAACGAGGCACTATTACGGATCGGAACGGGGAAGTTCTTGCCTACAACGGGAGCGCGCCGACTGTTATCGCAATTCCCGCACAAATTAAGGATAAGCCGAGTACGGCGGAAAAATTGGCGAAAGTGCTGCATGTGGAAGCAAAAGATTTGCTGGCGAAAATCAGCAAACGTACGCTGCTGGTATACGTAACGCCGGGCGGACGGAAGATCGACGAGCAAAAGGCAAAGGAAATCAGAGGATTAAAACTCCCCGGCATCTATATCACGGAAGAGGGCAAGCGGTATTATCCCTTTGATTCCTTGTCCGCCCATATTCTCGGTTTTTCAGGGATTGACAATCAAGGTCTTACAGGGTTGGAAGAGTGGTACGACGAACGACTGCGGGGAAAATCGGGCAGCATTTCCTTTTTTGCCAATGCAAGGCACGAAGAAATGCCGAATCAAAACGATTCTTACACTCCCCCGCAAAACGGACAAAATCTGAAACTGACCATAGACAAAGAAATCTCCACCTTCGTTCGGCGGGAAATTGAAAATGTCGTGGCCCAATACAATCCGGACGGGGTGATGGCCGTTGTGGCCGACCCCAAAACGGGCGAAATTCTTGCAATGGAAAACTACCCGACGTTCAATCCGGCGCAATACAAAGAATACCCGCAGGAAGTGTACAACCGCAATTTGGCAATCTGGAAAACTTTCGAACCGGGTTCCACATTTAAGATTGTCACCTTGGCTGCAGCATTGGAAGAGAAGAAAATCAATCTGAACGATTACTTTTTCGATCCCGGCTATTATGAAGTGGCAGGACGCAGGATCCGCTGCTGGAAAGCGGGAGGGCACGGATCGGAGAGCTTTCTGGAAGTGGTCGAGAATTCGTGCAACCCAGGCTTTATGTTAATGGGGCAGCGTCTGGGAAAAGAAAAGCTGTTTGATTACATCAACAAATTCGGGTTTGGTCAAAAGAGCGGCATTGATATGCCGGGAGAGGGCAAGGGAATCATGTTCAAGCTGAATCGCGTCGGCCCGTTGGAACTGGCCACGACCTCCTTCGGACAAGGGGTTTCGGTGACCCCGATTCAGCAGGTGATGGCAATGTCGGCGGTGGCAAACGGCGGACTCTTGATGGAGCCTCATGTGGCCAAAGAATGGTCGGATCCTGAAACAGGTGAGGTGATAGAAACGGTTGAACCGAAAGTCAAAAACCGGGCCATTTCCGAAGAAACCGCGAAAAAGGTGCGGGAAACTTTGGAAAGCGTTGTCGCAAGGGGTACAGGGAAAAACGCATTCCGTGAAGGGTACCGAATAGCCGGAAAAACGGGCACGGCTCAGGTAGCGGCACCAGGCGGGGGATACAAACAAGGGCACTACATCGTCTCTTTTATCGGGATGGCGCCGGCAGATGACCCGAAATTGGTGGCCTACATCGCAGTGGATCATCCGAAAGCGGGACTAGTGTTCGGCGGGGTCATCGCCGCACCGGTGGTCGGCAACATTTTGGCAGATTCCCTCCACTATCTGAATGTTCCGGCAAGGAAAAACGGTATTCCTCGCGAATACCAATATGGAGACATTCGTCCGGTCGAGGTTCCGCAGCTGTCCGGTTTATCTGTGGAAGAGGCGCAGAAGACGATCATCCAGATTTCCTCCAATCTGCGGGTGGAAAAAGTTGGCCAAGGAAAACATATCGTTGCCCAGGCTCCAGCCGCAGGAACGAAGGTCCCACCCGGTTCCACCGTCAGAGTCTATCTAAGCGATCAGCCTGTTCCTTGACAGGTTCCCGCGATGCGGGTACATTCACAATAATAGGTGCATTCTCGATCATAGTTGCCTTCGCCATAGTAGGTGCATTCTGTCTTGCAAGGAGGCCATTTCATTGCAGTTGGATACGTTACTCGCTCCGATCCTGCTGAAAACCATCATCGGATCGACAGATCAGGTTGAAGTCAAGCATATTACGGCAGATTCCAGACAAGTCGTGCCCGGCAGTCTGTTTGTCGCTGTAAAAGGTCATACCGTCGACGGTCATCAGTTTGTCTTGCAGGCAATCGAACAAGGAGCGGCGGCCATCGTGACGGAGCGGGTGTTTGATCATTTGCCGGTTCCGCAAATTGTGGTTCGCAATACCCGTGACGTGATTCCCATTTTGGCATCGGTTTATTACGGACATCCGTCCAAGTCGATGAAAGTGATTGGGGTTACGGGTACAAACGGCAAAACGACAACCACCCACTTGATTGATAAAATTCTGTCCGATCGGGGACATGTAACCGGGTTGATCGGAACCATCAGCAAGCGAATCGGGAATCAATTGTTCGATATGCAGAATACAACGCCGGAAGCATTGGAGTTGCAGGAAACCTTCTTTCAAATGAAGCAATTGAAGACCGAATATGCGGTTATCGAAGTGTCTTCCCATGCGTTGGATTTGAAACGGACGGCAGGAACGGATTTCCACATCGCCGTTTTCACCAATTTGACCCAGGATCACCTGGATTTTCACGGCAGCATGGACGAATACAGGATTGCCAAGGGCAAATTTTTTGCCCGGATCGGCAATACATACGGCAACAGTCTGGGAGAGAATGCATTTGCTGTGATTAACGGGGATGATTCTTCCGCCGATTATTTTCAGCAGCAAACGGTGGCTCAAGTCGTCACGTACGGAATCGACCGGGAAGCGGATGTGCGGGCCGTGAATCTGCAAATTAAACCGGACGGGGCCAGCTTTACGCTGCAAAGTTTTGTCGGAACCATCGAGATTTCCCTGCAAATGACAGGCAAATTTTCCGTGTATAATGCGTTGGCGGCGGCTGCTGCCTGCCTCTGTGAAGGAGTGGAGCTTTCGGCCATCAAGTCGTCGCTGGAATCGGTCGGCGGGGTTTCCGGCCGATTTGAACGTGTGCGAGCAGGGCAGGATTTTACCGTGATCGTCGATTATGCCCATACTCCCGACTCATTGGAAAATGTGCTGAAGACGATCCGTGAATTCGCAACAGGAAATGTTTATACTGTTGTTGGCTGCGGTGGCGACCGTGATCGGGGAAAACGACCGAAAATGGCGAAAATTGCAGCCGCGTACAGCCATGTGGCGATTCTCACCTCCGACAATCCGCGAACTGAAGATCCGGAACGGATTCTCGACGATATGGAAGCCGGTTTGACTGATGTGTCCCGTGACCGGTACCTGCGACTGACCGACCGGACCGATGCAATCCGGCGTGCGATTGCAAATGCAAAACCGGAAGATGTGATTCTGATCGCCGGGAAAGGTCACGAAACGTACCAAATTATCGGCAGAACCAAATATCACTACGATGACCGTGAAGTGGCGGCAAAAGCAATTCGAGGTGAACTATGATTCGAAGAACGATTGATCAACTGGTGAGCTTAGTGGAGGGAGAACTCCTCTGCGGTGACCCCTCAATTGAAATAGTTGGTGTTTCCACAGATTCCCGGGCCGAACAGTTCGGGCGTCTGTTCGTGCCTTTGCTGGGTGACCGATACGATGCCCATAGGTTTGTTTCGCAAGCTGTCGAACAAGGAGCGGCTGCGGCATTATGGCAGAAAGACCGTCCCTTGCCGGCAGACATCAACCGCGGATTTCCCTTGATCGGTGTGGAGGATACACTCCAGGCGCTGCAGCAATTGGCGAAAGCTTATCGGCAGACTCTCTCCCTCACCGTGATCGGCGTAACCGGCAGCAACGGCAAAACGTCAACCAAAGACCTGGTCGCATCCGTTCTGTCCGAGCAGTTTCGGGTGCAGAAAACGCAAGGAAATCTGAACAATCACATCGGACTTCCGTTGATGGTTTTGTCTTTGCAGGAAGAAACCGAAATCGCCGTCTTGGAAATGGGCATGAGCGGATTGGGCGAGATCCGGCAGTTGGCCGATATTGCGGCTCCCCAGATCGGGATCATTACAAACATTGGCGAAGCTCATATTGAATATCTTGGTACAAGAGAGCGCATTGCCGAGGCAAAATTTGAACTGATCGAATCGCTGCCGCAAGACGGTACCGCTTTTCTGTTTGGTGACGAACCGCTTTTGCGCCGGAAACAGGAAAAAAGTCCCTGTCCTGTTCTGTGGTTCGGTTTTTCGGACAACAATGACATACAGGCGGTGCATGTCAAAGGGATGGGACTCACCGGTTCGGTTTTTCAAGTTGGGGAAGAGACCTATACACTCTCGACTCCGGGCATTCACCAGGTCGGCAATGCGTTGGCGGCGATCGGAGTTGCCCGTCATTTGGGCATGACGGCCGACAAGATTCGTCACGGTCTTGAACTGGCTTCCTTGTCGGGCATGCGAATGGAAGTTACCCCGCTTCCATTCGGCGGATACGTGGTTAATGACGCGTACAACGCCAGCCCTACTTCCATGAAAGCGGCGCTGCAATTGTTGTCGGAAACAACCGATACCGACTGCAGGATTGCCGTTCTCGGTGATATG
This sequence comes from Bacillota bacterium, assembly GCA_020059765.1. GTDB lineage: Bacteria > Bacillota > Bacilli > Tumebacillales > Effusibacillaceae > Effusibacillus. Next base: position 3,748 of record JAGVBM010000252.1, on the reverse strand, counting down.
CTGGAATTGGGGGACATTGCTTGCGAAATGCACCAGGAAGTAGGGAGTACAGCCGGTAAATTGAATTTGGACGCACTGGTGCTGGTCGGCAAACAAGCGGATAATGTAGCTGCGGGAGCGCGCCATACCGGCATGGAAGCAGCCGCGATCTTTCTGGCGGAATCGAAACAGCAGGCGATTGAACAAATCCGGCGCTTGGTTTCCGAAAAACAACATCCTGTGGTACTGGTAAAAGCATCCAGAGGCATGAAGATGGAAGAGATCGTAACAGGATTGTTGGCATAGGGAGGACCATGACATGGAATTGCAAGCGTTATTGATGACTTCAGGGGTGGCATTTCTGATCGCTGTCGTGATCGGGCCATTGTTCATACCGGTCTTGCGGCGGTTGAAATTCGGTCAATCCATACGGGCCGAAGGACCGCAGGGCCACAAAAAGAAAGCGGGCACCCCGACGATGGGGGGAACCATCTTTCTGGCGGCGGTCACCATCACGGCAATCCAATTCTCTGAGCGATCCGCCGAATTGTGGCTGATGCTGTTCGGAACTCTCGGGTTCGGATTGGTCGGTTTTCTCGACGATTACATCAAAGTCGTCATGAAACGAAATCTCGGGTTGCGTGCCAGACAAAAATTGTTCGGGCAGCTATTGGTGGCTGTAATCCTGTTTGTGGCATTGTACATGCTGCATGTCGATTTTTCGATTTCAATTCCATTTACTGATCTAAAATGGGATTTGGGCATTTTTTATTTCTTATTTTTGCTGATCGTTTTCATGGGTTTTTCCAACGGTGTCAATTTGACGGACGGCTTGGATGGTTTGGCGGCCGGCACGTCGTTAATTGCCTTTGCCACGTATGCGGGGATTGCCGCGATTTGGAGCAGCAAATTCGATGTGGCGATCTTTTCAGCGGCCATGGTCGGTGCGTTGTTGGGATTCTTGGTGTTTAACGCCCATCCTGCCAAAATATTCATGGGAGACACGGGTTCTCTGGCTTTGGGCGGCGGTTTGGCAACGGCTTCGATCCTTACCAAAACGGAAATCCTGTTGGTGATTGTCGGATTGGTGTTTGTGCTGGAAACCCTGTCTGTGACGATCCAAGTGTTTTCGTTTCAGGTCTTCGGCAAGCGTGTGTTTAAGATGAGTCCTTTGCATCATCATTTTGAACTGTCCGGCTGGTCCGAATGGCGGGTGGTGCTGACGTTTTGGACGGCGGGACTCGTCAGTTCGATGGTGGCGCTGACCGCCTTTTTGAAATGACGCAAGGCAAGCGGCGCAATCGAATGCGTTGGCTAGACAGCAGAGGAGCGTGGCACAGTGAAGTATCAGGGGAAAAAGGTGTTGGTGCTTGGCCTCGCCAGAAGTGGCGCGGCCGTTGCTCGTTTATTGCGGAAAAACGGGGCACAAGTGACGGTGAACGATCAAAAAGACCGGGATTCATTTGGACAAGTTCCTGAAGAACTGGAGCAACTGGGGATTCAAGTGGTTTGCGGCGGCCATCCGGAGGGAATCGTCTCACCTGATTTGGATTTGCTGGTGAAGAATCCGGGGATTCCCTATAAGGCAGCCCCGATTCGGCAAGCGCAGTCCTACCGGATCCCGATTGTAACGGAAGTGGAAATTGCCTATCAGTTCGCCAAAGCGCCGATCATCGGGATTACAGGTTCCAACGGGAAAACGACAACCACCACTTTGACGGGGGAGATTCTGAAAACAGCCGGGTTGCGTCCGGTTGTCGCAGGCAATATCGGAACCGCGCTGTCGGAGATTATCGAAGATGTGCAGGCGGATCAATGGCTGGTAGCTGAATTGTCCTCCTTTCAATTGATGGGGACGCAAACCTTCCGTCCGCGAATTGCTGCGTTATTGAATCTGTACCAGGCCCATCTGGATTATCACGGAACCATGGAAGAATATATTGAGGCCAAGAGACGTTTGTTTGCCAACCAGACCGCACTTGACACTGCGGTGCTGAACGCGGACCAAGCGGCGGTGATGGAATTGGCCGGGAGGATGCAGGCGCGGATTTTTCCGTTTAGTGCGTCGCGGCGTCTGGAAGAGGGCGTTTATGTCAATGATGAGACTATCTGCATCCGTACAGACGGGCAGGACGTCCAAGTATGCACACTGCAAGAAATTCCTCTGAAAGGGGCGCATAATCTGGAAAATGTGCTGGCTGCAGCGGCTGTCGGCTTTGCGGCAGGCGCCGTACCCGAGGCGATTCGTGAGGCCATCGTCCGTTTCAAAGGGGTGGAACACCGGACGGAATTTGTGGCGGAGGTGAACGGTGTCACCTATTACAACGATTCGAAAGCGACCAACCCGGAAGCGGCCATCCGTGCCGTTACCTCTTTTTCCAATCCGGTTGTGCTGATTGCAGGCGGATTGGATCGGGGGATCGATTTTCTCGAATTGCTGCCCGTGCTGCAGCAACATGTGAAGGCAATCGTTGCATTGGGGCAATCGGCCGACAAGCTGCTGGCCGTGGCGGAAAAAGCGGGAGTCTCGCAACGGTTGAAGGTGGATTCGATCGAAGAAGCGGTGCGCCAAGCTGCCTTTTTAGCCGCAGCGGGGGATTCGGTCCTGTTGTCGCCTGCTTGCGCAAGTTGGGACATGTTCAGCTCATTTGAGGAAAGGGGACGTATTTTTAAAAAAGCGGTGCATACAATGTAGCGATTGGACGAGACCGAGTACCGAGGGGGTTCTCCGTTGACAGCGAACGATCGCAGAAATCCGGATTTGATCATTGCGGCTGCCGTCTTGTTGCTGCTGGGAATTGGTGTCGTGATTGTCTATAGCGCGAGCGCGATCCTTTCCCAACAACGATTCGGCGACAGCCTCTACTTTGCGAAACGGCAGTTAATGTGGGCAGTTGCCGGACTCGGCATGATGTTTTTCATGATGAATTTTGAATATACCCGTTTGAAACAATGGGCAAAACTGATTATGGTGGCCTGTTTCTTTCTGCTGATTCTTGTCTTGACACCCCTTGGTGTGGAACGCAACGGATCACAGGCATGGCTGGGAATCGGATCCTTTGGCATTCAGCCCTCGGAGGCGGCCAAACTGGGTTTGATCATTTTTTATGCGTGGTATTTGGAAAAACACCAGCACCGAATTCATGAATTCAAAACGGGGTTGCTGCCGCCTTTGGCGATTTTGCTGGCGGCAGTCGGGCTGATCATGCTGGAACCGGACTTGGGGCAAAGCACGGTTTTGGCGGGAACGACGCTGATCGTGATTTTTGCGGCAGGTGCCAAGGTCAGGCATCTGTTGGGTCTCGCATCATTGGCGATCCCGGCCTTTGCTGCGTTGGTATTGGTTGCGCCCTATCGGTTGAAGCGGATCTTTGCCTTTCTCGATCCTTGGAAATATGAGTTGGATGCCGGGTACCAGATCATCCAATCGCTGTATGCCTTGGGTCCGGGCGGATTAATGGGGTTGGGGCTGGGGCGGTCGCGGCAAAAATTCCTGTATCTGCCGGAACCGCAAACCGATTTTGTTTTCTGCATATTAGCGGAAGAACTCGGATTTATCGGTGGAGCCACCGTCTTGCTGCTGTTCCTGGTACTGCTCTGGCGCGGTGTGCGAACGGCGATTACCGCCAAAGATACTTTCGGAAGCCTGCTCGCCATCGGAATCACGGGCATGATTGCCGTACAGGTCATCATTAATATCGGAGTGGTTACCGGGTCGATGCCGGTGACCGGAATCACCCTTCCCTTTATCAGCTACGGCGGATCTTCC
>JAGVBM010000192.1 GCA_020059765.1 Bacillota bacterium | reverse complement strand
GTCGATGCCCCGTTCGGATATTTAAATTCCCATGACCACTTGCGGCCGATTACGTCGATCACATACATGTCTTGCGCTGCAGGCTTCTGAATGGCATACGTGATCTGCGTGCTGAAAATTCCCAAACCCACTAGAATTAATGCAGGAATTGCAGTCCAGATGATTTCAAGTTTCGTATTTCCGTGAACGGCAAGACCCTCTTGATTTTTCTTCGTTCTTTTATACTTGATCAAGAAGAAAATCAACAGAACCTCAACCAAGACAAAAACAACCAGCGATATGCCCAGAATCAATAAAAAAAGTGAATCCACATGCCCCGCAGTCTGGGTCACGGCTTGCGGCAGCCAGTTATTCGGCACGGTTTCTCGCCTCCTACTTTATGAACTGAATAGAATTGGATGTTGTGTGCTTCTGAGTCCGTTCGCGGTGAAACGACTCCCCCCTTACAGAAACACAAGATTATTTCGAACGACCGCGATTCAATAGAGACGTTGTGTGTACGTCCGTTTGTTGAACAGTCGGCAGCCTGCAGACTACATTCTATTTTACGACATAGCAAATAGTTTTTCATCAAATTTTTGAGAAAATATAATAAGGAACTTCATACAAAAATTCATGATTCTGTCACAAAATTGTTGTTTTTTTGGCATAAATTTGCCAGTAATTTACTACCATAATGAAGATGAATCTTGTATAATGATTTTTTCGGTCAAAATCAACCATTCTGCGTATGCATATGCGAGGTATCTATGTCACGAATTGAACTGATCGCAACGGCGCCAATGGGCTTGGAAGCCGTTGTCGCACGTGAAATCAAACAACTTGGATATGATGAGATTACGGTTGAAAACGGAAGGGTCACATTTGTCGGTGACGAATTGGCCATCGCCAGAGCCAATCTTTGGCTGCGAACCGCCGACCGGGTGCTGGTCAAAATTGGAGAATTCCGAGCAGTGACATTTGAAGAACTGTTTACACAGACCCAATCTCTTCCTTGGGCGGCTTGGCTGCCGGAAGACGCTCGCTTTCCGGTCGAGGGACGATCGGTGAAATCACAATTGTCCAGCGTTCCCGCATGCCAATCGATCGTCAAGAAAGCGATTGTGGAACGGATGAAACAGTCCTATCCCATGGAAACCTTCCCGGAAACCGGTTCGCTCTATTCCATTGAAGTGGCGATTCGCAATGATGTGGCAACCTTGTCAATTGATACGAGCGGTGTGGGACTTCATAAGCGAGGTTACCGGACATTGTCTGTACCGGCACCGATCAAAGAAACGCTGGCTGCCGGTCTCATCCTGTTGAGCCGCTGGACACCCAATCGTCCGTTCGCCGATCCTTGCTGCGGTTCCGGCACTCTTCCCATTGAAGCGGCACTGATCGGCCGCAACATTGCACCCGGCCTGAAACGATCCTTCTCCGCCGAAGAATGGCCGACCATCCCCTCGGATGTGTGGCGGCAAGCAAGAGCGGAAGCTCACGAATCGGCGCAATGGAATCTTTCCTTGGACATCCGCGCCTCCGACATTGACAAATCGGTGATTCCGATTGCCCGATTCCACGCCAAAGAAGCTGGGGTTGAAGACGCGATTCGCTTTCAGACAATGCCTGCGGAAGAGTTCCAAAGCGATACCCCGTATGGGTGCATGGTCACCAATCCGCCTTACGGGGAACGAATCGGTGAACAGCAATCCGTCGAAGACCTTTACAGTGATTTGGGGTATGCAGCCAGTTTGCATGATACCTGGTCGTTTTTTGTCCTGACTTCCCACCCGAAATTTGAGCGTTTCTTCGAGCAAAAAGCGGACAAAAAACGAAAACTCTATAACGGACGCATCGAGTGTCAGTTTTTTCAGTACTTCGGCCCCTTTCCGCCGCAGCAGAAAGTAGAAAACTGAGGCAGTGCTCCTGGTTCGACTTCTCTTCCCTTGCCAAATGGCAAGGGATTCTTCTTTTGATAAAGAAAATTGATCAATCCATTCAAACATTTGATTCAGTGAGTGAATCGCTTGTCACGTTAAGGAAAATCGAACTTCAAAGTCAACTTCTCCCGAAAATTGTTAACATAAAGTTTTGACAACATATTAATCCTCTCTTAAACTTTAAATCATATGATATTTTTCTACAAATTACGACAATAATTAACATTGATAGCCAAAGAGATTTCATGCCAAGAAATGGAGTGTAGTGAATGAAATTGACCCTCAGCAAAAAGTTGGTTTCCGGATTTTTGGCCGTAGCCCTCTTGCTCGGTTTGGTAAGCGGCATCTCTTACTACTTTATGAAACAAATTGACAGCTCTTACTCGGATCTTCTGAATCGACGATCCGCTGTCATGATCAACCTGCAGAAGATGCAGACCGACGTCCCCTTGCAAAACGCCGCCATCCGCGGTTATCTCCTGGCGAAAGAAAAAACCAATCTGGACAATCTTCGTTCCGCCAATCAGGAAATTAAAGACTTGGTTCAAAAAACGGAATCGATGCTGACGACCACCGAACAAATAAACCTTCTGAAAAAATTGGACGAGATGAATCAACAGTTCTTGACCCAATCGGAGAAAGCCGCTTCTCTCATGGAAACGAATCCTAACGAAGCGATCAGCATCGTCAACAAAAATCTGGCAGCCCTCGGTCGTGACATGCGAAATCTGCTGGCATCCATGATTGATCGACAACAGGAATTGATGGTCGAAGGAAGCAAATCGAATAACGAACTGGTTCAATCTGTCATGACGACAGTGCTGACATTAAGCATTGCCGCCTTTGCTTTCGCCATCGTCATCGGATTGTGGATTTCCCGCATGATCTCCAAGCCTTTGGCACGAATTGCCGAAACGGCCGAACAAATTGCGGCAGGCGATCTTTCCGTCGACGATGTTTGGGTCAAGAACCGGGACGAAATCGGGGATTTGGCTAAGTCCTTCAATCAAATGAAAGAAAATCTCCGCGGCCTCATTCGGCAAGTGGCCTCCAGCGCCGAACAAGTGGCTGCTTCTTCGGAAGAACTGACAGCCAGTTCTGGGCAAACCAGCCAGGCAACCCAACAAATTGCCTTGACCATCCAAGAAGTGGCGGTCGGTTCCGAGCGTCAAGTACACAGCGTGGAAGAAACGGTTAACGCAATCAATGACATGTCAACCGGGGTCCAGCAAATCGCAGGCAATGCGCAGATGGTTTCCGTCTCCGCCAGCAAAGCCTCCGAACTGTCTGTCAAGGGGGCCGAAGGAATTCAATCGGCCATCCGGCAAATGAATTCGATTAACGAAACGGTCACTCAATTGGCGGGAGTGGTTCGCGGATTGGGCGATCGCTCCGGAGAAATCGGTCAAATTGTTGAGGTTATCACCAACATTGCCGAACAAACCAACCTGTTGGCGCTGAACGCAGCGATTGAAGCGGCGAGAGCAGGCGAACACGGAAGAGGTTTCGCAGTCGTGGCCGATGAAGTGCGAAAATTGGCCGAGCAATCCGCAGACTCCGCCCAACAAATCGCCGCTCTGATTGCAGGAATCCAAGAAGAAACACAAAAAGCCGTTTCCGCAATTGATCAAGGAACTCAGGAAGTCACGGACGGAATCCGAGTGGTCCATTCCGCCGGCGCTTCTTTCGAGCAAATTCAAAATTCCGTC
>JAGVBM010000244.1 GCA_020059765.1 Bacillota bacterium | reverse complement strand
TCCCCGTGTCCATATAGGAGTTGGAAAAATCGATGACTTTCTTTCGTTCATCCGTGATGTACATTGCGGCAATGATCATGTCTGCCTGTTTATTTTGCAGGGTTGGAATCAGCGCCGTGAATTGCATTTCTTTCCATTCAACCGGGACACCTATTTTCTCTCCGATCTTGGTTCCAAGATCAATATCGTAACCTACCAGCTTATTGGTACTTGGTTCAAGGAATTCAAAAGGGTAATAATTGCCCGTAGCAATAACCAGTTTGCCATTCTTTTTGATCTCACCGATTTTTCCGCCAATCTCCGTTTTCGCTTGTTGATTGGGTGCCGTTGCCGACGATGCAGACGGTTTGCTCGTGCCGCAACCAACCATGCTCACCGCGAGCAAAGTGACAAATGCCATTGCCAATCCCTTCTTGCTTTTCACAAAAACTCCCATTTTCCATCACCTCGTTATAGTATGTGGGTTTTGTTCCGATCCTTCTTCACATGTAAAATTACATATCATTACATGTAAAATTAGATTACATGATTATCATAATTTGTCCTGCCGCAGAAAAGAAGTCTCATTCTAAGACTCCTTAGCAGGATTCCCTGCAGCTTGATCAGAAGGATTTCATAAAAGAAAAGAAAGTATCAAGTCGAGATTCTATGTCTCAATTTGATACTTTCTTCAAATCTGATATTCGTTTAATTTTCGAAACAAGGTAGCACGGCTTATTCCGAGCAGTTCAGCCGCTTTCTCTTTGGATTCGCCGCGTTTTTTCGTTTCATTTAGGGCGCGTCTAATTGTTTCTTTTTCAATCAGCCGAAGATTGAAATATTGTTCTCCCAGCAAGCTGCCGTTGTTCTGTACAACGAGATTCTGCAAATACCGAGGCAGACTTTCTTTGACGATAATCTTTTTTGTTTCGATATTCACCGCATATTCCACTATGTTTGACAATTCACGAATGTTGCCGGGCCAATGATAGGAAAGAAAGATACTTTTTACATCTTCATCGAAAGCCCGTATAAATTTCCTGGTAATCCGGCTGTGTTTTTGCAGAAAATGATTGGCCAGAAGCAGAATGTCTTCCTTTCGTTCCCTTAACGGAGGCATCGTAAACGGGATAATATTCAACCGGTAATACAGATCCTGACGGAAGAGCCCCTTCATAATGAGATCCTCAAGATCTTTGTCTGTTGCCGTTATAAAGCGGATATTCAACGGGATTCTCCTGCCGTCGGAACATTCCAAGCTGACCTCTTCCATCACGCGCAACAGCCTTAACTGGATAGATAACGGCATATCATGAATCTCATCCAAAAACAAAGTTCCCCCTTGAGCCATTTCCAACTTGCTTTTTTTCCGTTCAGTGCCCGGCAATGGATCAGAGACTGGGAACAACTCCCGCTCGAGGATTTCTTCCGGCAAAACCGCGCAATTCATCGAAATAAATTTATGCGTTTTGCGAATGCTGTACTCGTGAATCGACGATGCAAACAACTCTTTCCCGGTTCCCTTTTCCCCGCGAATATGAATCGAAGACTGGCTGTGGGCCACTTTTCGCGCCAGTTCCTTCAGAGATTTGATTGACGAGTGGGTCCCTACAATCCGTTCAAACCCTGTATAACTTCCCTCGGTTAATTTACTGGCAGCATTTGCAATATAGGCGGGATCAGTTAAGATAATCACCGCCGATCGATCCTCGTTTTGTTCACTCAGTGGATGAAAGGCGGCAAACAAGTTCTTGAACTTTCCGTTAATGAATAAAACAATAGGTTGTCCTTCAATTTTTTCTCCGGAAGCGGCAAGGGAATTAATAAGTTGGTTGATCAGCTCTTGATTTGGAATTTCATCGGATGATAGACCAAGCAGTTGCCGGGCAGCCGGATTAATATACTCGCAAGTACCTTCCCGGTTTATCATCAGCGTTCCGTTGTCAATATAATGAATTAGAGTTGAAATCTTCTTTACGTTAAGCAGCTGTTCTTGATGATGGTTGTATTCTTTGACTTTTAACGCAATAAGTTCCGACATTTTCTCAAGAAACTCCAAATTTGCCTGCAAATCTACGAAAAGCCGTTCTTTCTGATCGTTGTTGAACGCAAGAAGACCGATAACCCCCACAACAACGCCGTCAACCTTGATCGGGCAGCAAACCTCGCCGACTTCGGGACAATTTTGGTAACGACTGCAAGGCTGACAGACTTCATGATATCCCGGATTCTTGATGACTATCGGTTTGCCCGTTTCCAAACACCTGCGATAAACAAAGTCTTCATTCCGCATTTCTTGCCAGATGTTCGATTTAATGACTCCCGTTCCGGCAATCCGCAGCAAATCCCGATCAGCGATTTCAACTTCGATTTTCAAAGCAGAAGAAATAGCCATGACAACCTGCTGAATCGACGGTTGAATCTTCCGCAGATACATTGAATCGCCACCTTTCAATGTCATTTCTATGTAATATAACTTAACATATAGACTTTGAAAAGCGCTCATGCAGAATATTTCACAAAATTTATGTTAGCAAATATGACATTATATAAAGTAACGGGTTCATTGGCTCGTAATCTAACTATCCGAAAATTCTTACCACATCCGTTTTCTTTTCGCAATGATTCCCCATGCAATCAGTCCTATCACGGAAATCAAGCTGACAACCCGCCCCCAAAGCCATACTGCTGGCTCAAATCGCAGTTCGACTGTATGCTGGCCGACAGGCGCCTCCAAACCGGACAACCATCCGTCCACTTCTTGCAGTTCGACTTTCTGTCCATCGACGTACGCCTTCCATCCGGGATAATACATCTGACTGATCACCAAAAACCGGGGTGTATCCGACTTGTAGTACACCTGATATCGGGAGAACCCATGCATTCGTTCCAGGAGCGGATCCCCTGCTTGTTGTTTGTACTCCTGACGGGAAGGCGCCAGCCAGTAGCGGGGATAAGCCGTCGGATTTTCCAGAATGGCGATCGATTCATCCGTCCACACCTGTTTCATCGGAGAAGATCCGTTGAATACCGGTTGCTCCCGCAGCTTCTGGTCATTCCGGTTCAGAATCACGTATTTTACATTCAAGAGATCCAGCGTCTCGCGCGGTCTTTGCAGCGGTCCCCACGCCCAACCCAAATCCACATATTCCGCATACGTTTTCGTCACCAGCGAATCGTACCCGTTGATCATTTCGATCCCGTAATGGGCCCCCCGATCCAGTCCCAGTCCAACCTCGAACGCCGCCGCACGGAAAGGGGCGGGTTGTTGTCGCAGGAATTCGACGGAAGCAGGAAGGCTTGTCGCTTTTTCCACCGGTCGCCAGGCAAAGGAACTCATCGCCGTGCCGAACGTTATGCTGTCAATCGCCATCAAGGCGGTCAGCGCGATCGCCAATCGCTGCGGATGCTTCCAATACACGACCACCGCAACCATCCCCGCCAACAGCGCGAATACGGGAATTTGCCATGCCAGATTGGATACCGGCTGCCACCAGGTGCGAATCCACCAGAGTACTGCCGCCACCGGAACCGTTCCCAGCAGAAGCATCATTCGTCCGCCAAGGGAGGCTGCCAATTGCCGAATCATCAATCCCACCAAGACGGCTGTCCCCAAATCCACGAAGAAGACATACCGGGATGGAAAACGAAACAGGTTCATAACCGGCACGTGATAAAGAAATTGATACAAGGGGGTTTTGTCCCCGACGCTCAACACAAGCCCCAGAGTCGACAGCATCGCAAAGAACAGCACATGCGGCCGTCTCCATCCTGTTA
>JAGVBM010000089.1 GCA_020059765.1 Bacillota bacterium | reverse complement strand
CGTTTGTTGGCAAACACATCGTTTTCCGTCACGACGACCAATTTAAACGACACCAATTCAAATCCATTGGCAAGATTTCCTTGCAGGATGACCGGTTGTGTCCCCAGACTATCCAGATTGGTGACCAGATCCGCCTGCATACGATAGTCTTCCAGTACCCGCTGCAGCCGTTCGCCACGTTCCCGATTGGCTGCCAGAAAGATGACTCGCATGCCGCTTTTCCGCCAACGCTCCAGTTCTCCCTTCAACACTGCCATTTGACCGTGAAAACTTTGCCCCGCTCTGGCCGATATCGTATTCAGTTTTTGCAAGGTTACGCCCGGTACTGCTCTTGGGAACAGGGACGTGAACAAACGGGTCAGTTTTTTGTTGGTGAACAGAAGCGAACGATCCAGCTTGGGCAGAATACCCGGCAGCATTTCCCCATGCTCGAGAGCTGCCGTTTCCCATTCCGCCTGTTCCTTTTCAATGGTCTGAATCGCTTCCCGCAGCCGGGTTGGTTCATCCAAAACCACGATCGCGTCAGGGGGGAGATAATTCAGCAAATTGTCATTTGCCTCCGGCAGCAAACTGGCATAGCGAATCAAGCCGGGAAATACGATTCCTTCCCGCATCTGTTCGATTTCCCAACCGACCTGACGATCTAGCTTTTCCAACAATTTTGCGTCCTTCAGTTTTTTCTGCCGCTCTTCCAATCGACCTTGCAAATGGTCGGCCAACGATTGAAGTTGTTCGCGGGAAACAAGAATTTCACGAATCGGGTACAAGGATACCTCATCCAATTTTTCAATCGATCTTTGATTGGCAGGGTCAAAGGAACGAATGGAATCGACTTCCACATCAAACAACTCGATGCGAATCCCATTGTCGGTTGTTAAGGGAAAGATATCCAGGATTCCGCCGCGAACGGAAAACTCCCCTTTCGATTCCACCCTCTCCACCCGTTGATAGCCCATATAGATCAATTGCTCAATGACCTGTTCCAACTGAACTTCATCACCCGGTTTCAGGTGGATCGCTTTCTCAACAAACAGCCGTTTGGTCGGCAGGGATTGATGGACTGCCGCCATCGGCGCAATGATGACCGATGTTTTGCCCTGCGCCAACGCTTCCAAAACACCAAGTCTGACGGCCGCCTGCTCTGGTGAATACGCCAAAATATCCAAGTATGACATCTCACGGTCCGGGAAAATCGCGACCTCTTCTGCTGGGAGCAGTTCGGCCAGATCTTCATAAACCTGTTGCGCCTGCTGCATATTTTGCGTCACGATGATCAACGGACGCAACGAGGAAACGCGTAGAGCCGCAAGGTACAGATGACGCACCGAACCGCTGATTCCCGCCATCCATTGTTCCGTATCCCCGTTTCGAAACCCGTCGACCAGATTTTGGAAATCTCCATCCGATCGTAAATATTCCACTAATGGGTGCAACGTTTATCCCCTCCGTGCAACATAAAGAAAACTTGGCTCCGCCAAGCCTTAGGCGCAGGCGAGCCAAAGTTCTTCCCATCCAAATGCTTGCATTTGGGTGGGGACCCGCGTTGCCCTTATACTTGTTACCTTGAAAACTTATTAATACAAGCACAAAAAAGCCTTCGGCCGATGACCAAGGCTTGCTGTTTCAATTGTCCCCTCATTGAAGCGGGTTATGAAGCAGCGCCAATTCAGGATGACTCTCAATTGCTTCTTGGCAATAATTGCAGATCGTTCTCACGTACGCAACATCCTCATTCAAATTATAGGAAATGATGTCAGCCTGTTCTTCCGCTGTCAAGGTATCCAACCCCAGACGGGAAGGATCCGCTTGATCACGATCAATACGCCCCAGATACATATTACAATGTCTGCAGACATAGATCAATTGCATGAGAGATTCCTCCTCCTCATTCTTCTGCACTAGTATGGACGAGGAATCCCATATGCATACCTAATTATGTCTGTTCATTGCGGTTTGAAAATCGGTTTCTACATACGTTCGCAATGCTGCTGTCGATGCTTCAATCATATGCCGCAAAGCGGGCTGATCTTCTTTGCGAAAGGACGATAATACATAATCCACCACGGTTACACCGACGGGAGGACGGCCAATTCCCATTTTGACACGCAAGAACTCCGAGGTCCCTACGTGAGAGATAATCGATTTGATGCCGTTGTGTCCTCCTGCGCTCCCCTTCACGCGCATACGAATGCTTCCCAGCGGGAGATCCAAGTCGTCATAAACGACAGCCCACTCTTCCTGGGCAGGTTTGTACCAATCCAAAACCTGACGAACCGATTGTCCACTCAGATTCATATAGGTCATGGGTTTCACAAGTACAATTTTTTCTCCTTTGACAACTGTTTCCCCGTAGAGTGACTGAAACTTATTCTTGCGCACGTCCATTACCAAGGAGGCAGCCAATTCATCCACCGCCAGAAAGCCCACATTGTGCTTTGTCGATTCGTACTCTTTGCCCGGGTTTCCCAGGCCAATGATAATTCGCATGACGATCCTCCGACAGAAAAACCTTCTTTGTATAGAGTACATGGATTCAGTCTGTTCTGCAACGCAAGGTCAAGCCTTTCTGCACAAATAAACGACACACATCCGCAGCAACATGTCGCAAGTACCCAAATCCTGTCTCCCTAAATGGATAACAGGAAGTTCGGTATCGAGTAATTATTGCAGGGGATATGTGTCGTTCATTATTTCATGATCAAGATAGTGGGAAAACGGGCAGGACCTTCTCAGAAAGGCGTCTGTTGCGCGGACATTTACATAGCAGCTTGTGCGCTCAGTGTTTCAAACATTTCGTGCAGCTGCTCATTTTTTGCCAATTTGCGGCGTACGCGCGTTAACGCGTTATCAACCGCCTTTCGGCTTGGCAACTCCAAAATTTCCTGAATTTCCATATGACTGCGTTCTTCGAAATAAAATAAGACCAAACAGTTGTATTCAAGCGGTGTCAAGTTTTCATTTTTGAGTATGGAACGGATGCTTTGCAGCGAGTCTTTGCGCAAAAGAATCTGATAAGTTGACTTGCTCGGTTTGTCAAGGACACCCTCAATGTAAGACGTGTCACTGACCATTCCGTCTTCGTTGATAGTGGGACCATCCAAACGCATGGCCGTCCGGTTCGGAACATTTGCTTGTCCGTACAGTCTGCGCAGTCTGGATTTGATATGATTTTCTACAGTCAGTTTACAATATGAGAAGAATGACATCTTCCCCGTTTCAAACGACTTCACCGCATTCCAGACCTCAATTCGGGCCCATTGGAAAACTTCATCGCGATCCGCCATCCAAGACGCATATCGATTGGCGATTCTGCGACACATCGGCTCAACACGCTTCAGTACCTCTTGAAATGAGTACTCTGAAGTTTTCGCCTCTACTGCAAGAGTGTTCAAATCTGGAGACATCTTCATCCTCCCCTCGTAAAACTTGACGAAATATGTCGATATAAAACCTATCTCTAATCTACAGCGCCGGAACAATCAAGAAACAGGTACGAAAAGCCCAGTTTTTGCATATTCCATAGAACTTTCGAATTATTTTTTGAGTAGGTATAAAGTCTCATTTTTTCCAAACTAAAAACGCCCCCCCTCAAGGGAGGACGTTGCGGATATTATTCGTGGGCACCGGGAATCGAATGGGCCCCCACGCCCTGGCCCTCGGTATCATGTACCAATTCCGGTTCTTTCGGTTCAATTTCCGTGTCCGGCGGATCATTTCTTGCTAGGATCGCAGATACGACTATCTCTCTCGGATCCATAATTAACGTGCAGCCCTGCGGCATGATGAGATCCCCGGCACGCAGCGAATCACCCGTTTCCATATGGGAAATATCCATCAGAATATGTTCCGGCACATCTGTCGGGAGAGCGCGAATCATTACTTCTCTGAGTTGTTGTTGAATCACCCCGCCACTTTTTTCAACTGTCTCCAAACCATTCAAGAATATGGGCACCTCCACATCGACCGGCTCGTCGAGGGAAACGGCGTGAAAATCAATGTGCAGGATCCGCTTATATAACGGTTCCCTTTCCATATGATGGATCATAGCAGGGTATCGGCCAAGACCTTCAATATTCATTTCCACGAGACCATATCCGTGTTGTGCTGCAATTATTTGGAATGCAGGAGCCTCGAGATAAATCGGCGTGGAAGGCATTGTCCGTCCGTAAATGACGGCCGGGATCCCCCCTTCCCGGCGGATTCGGTTCCGTTCGCCCTTGGACAGTTTCGTCCGAAGTTTACCCTCAATCACGGGCTGTTTCATAGCAATTCCCTCCTGGATAGATTCGAAATGACCCCTTTTTAAGAGGCATCCTTTATAGTAAATGTCCAACTTCCAGCAAATTCAAACCATCAAATTGAAACAGCGCCCCGTCCGGGTTTTGCCGGATCGGAACGCTGTTTTTTGTAAACCTGGGGATCACTCGAACAAAATAGAAATTGATTCCTGATTATGAATCCGTGTGATGGCGTCGGCAATCAATCTGGCCACTGACAAGGATACAATCTTGGGAGATTGCTTGTCCTCCGCAATGGCGATTGTATTGGTCACTACCACTTCTTTCAGGAACGAATCGTTCAGCCGTTTAATCGCCGGACCTGAAAGCACCGGATGCGTGCAGCAGGCGTACACTTCCCGTGCACCCAATTCGACCAGCGCATTGGCCCCGTGGGTAATCGTACCCGCTGTGTCAATAATGTCATCAATCATGATCGCTGTTTTCCCGTCAATGTTCCCGATAACGTTCATCACTTCCGCAACGTTCGGTTCCGGGCGGCGCTTGTCGATAATCGCAATCGGCGCCCCCAATCGCTCCGCCATACTGCGAGCCCGTGTAACACCGCCCATGTCGGGCGATACGACTACAACATCTTCCAGCTTTTTGCTTAAAAAGTACTCCGCCAAAATCGGCTCTGCATACAAATGATCGACCGGAATGTCGAAGAAACCTTGAATTTGTCCTGCGTGCAGATCCATCGTGACAACCCGGTTTGCACCTGCCGTTTGAATCAGATTTGCGATCAGCTTTGCGGTAATCGGATCCCGCGCTCTCGCTTTGCGATCCTGACGGGCATATCCGTAGTAGGGGATCACCACGTTGATCGATCCGGCCGAAGCACGTTTTAACGCGTCTACCATAATCAGCAGTTCCATCAAATGCTCGTTGGCGGGAGCTGTAGTCGGTTGAATGACAAACACGTCGCATCCCCGGACACTTTCCTCCAATTTGATGCGAACTTCCCCGTCCGAAAAACGGGTCACATGGGATACACCGAGTTCAATCCCGAGATGCTCCACAACTTCTTTCGCCAGTTGAGGATTGGCATTGCAAGTAAATACTTTCAATTTTTGATTGTCAATCACAATGTACCCCTCATTTCTTCGGACCTCGCTCACGCAAGCGATCTTCCAGT
>JAGVBM010000367.1 GCA_020059765.1 Bacillota bacterium | reverse complement strand
CTGCAGTACACGAACGACGAGGTCCACGATTTGACTTGATGCCCTTTGCATATCAGGGTCATTCGGATCTGGTGCACGCAGGGTGGCATCGTACAAACCGGGATGGAGTCTTACAAAGGTCAAGTATGCTTTTCCCAACGAGTGAACCGCCTCATCCCCGGTACGATCAACAATCGTGTTCGCAAAAAATTGGTGAAGGTGCTCGAGACCATAAATGGCGAGCTCTTTTCGCAAGCCGGGCAAACCTTTCACATGGTTGTATAAAGAAGGCGTGCGAATCTGAAATTTATGAGCCAATGCCGCCAAGGTCACGGCATCGATACCCTGTGTATCCGCAATTTCAGCAGCAGCTTGCAAGATACTAGACAAATCAAGGCCGATTCTGGGCGACATGTTCGTTGCTCCTTTTCATTTTGGAGTGTTCAAGATGATGTGCAGCTTCAGAAATGGCTCGATCAATCGCAGTCGCTGGTTGTTTCAACATCTTTCCATGTCCTACAGCCAGCAAGGATGGATGCAGTTCCGATAGTTTACGCGCACTTTCCAAGGCCACCTGTTTGTTCCACGTGGCCATCGCCGGGAATGGAAACCAGAATCGAAGTTGTCCCGATACTGCCAACCCGCCTCTTGTTTGAAATGCGTCGCCGGCAATTAACGCATTGTTGCGAGTGTCAAGAAACGCCATCAAACCCGGGGTGTGTCCAGGTGCGGCCACGGCAAGCAAGGAACCGATACGGTCTCCCTCTTGCAGCAAAATGTCTGCGCGTGTTTTTAACTTGCCGGGTACTCCGCCGCGGATCGGAGTATTCGGCTCGTTCGGGTCAAGTGTCCGATCTCCTGCCAACAACCGCGCATCCCGGGCAGAAATATAAACAGGCACATTCGGAAGTTCTTGTTTGAGAGTGTCGAGTGAACCTACATGGTCATCATGCGCATGGGTCAGAAGAATCCGGGTAATCGGTTTTCCGATTTTGTCAGCTGCCTGTAAAATCCCTTTCGAACTGTATGGCAATGCGGCATCAACGAGAGTCAAACTGTTTTCTTCTTCCACCAGATAACAATTAACCGGAAAAAATCGCGGCAGAAAGATCAATTGATAAATGGTTTTCTCACGAATGATTTGCACGTGACGTACCCTCCTCAATAAACTAATATCGTTAGTTTCATTATAACTAATGCGATTAGTTTTGCAAGAGGATTTTTCTCTTATTTCAGGCTCTACTCTTCCAAATAATCTAAATCTATCTCTGTTACACTCTATACCTCGTAAGCGGCGTACTTGGCAATTTGGCGCAGCAGAATGCGGCGGGGCATCCTGCGAAATATTTGGTTGCGCAGCCAACATGCGGCAGAGTTTTCCCACTGCCCTACCGCTCCGATTCGTCTGGAATCAACAATAACAGAGTTGGCTCGCTGAATACGGATTTTCTCATACTCCCGTAATGCTGCGGAAACGTCTACAGTACCTTTCAACACACGGCCGAGCACTACGGCATCCTCGATCGCTTGGCAAGCTCCCTGTCCAAGGTTCGGAGTCGTTGCATGAGCCGCATCGCCCAACAATGTCACTCGGCCGACAGACCATCGTTGCAGAGGCTTTCGATCATGAATATCATTGCGAAGAATCATGTGTTCGGGAGTGGCCTCAATCAGTGCACGGCTATATGCAGGATATTCACGAGCGTACTCCAATACCTCTTGCTTTCGTCCGAATGGACCATCGTCCTGCCCTTCGGGTGCGTTCTTGGTTACAAACCAGTAGACACGGTTGTTCGTCAATGGCACCATTCCAAACCGGGTTCCCCGTCCCCAATACTCCCCCCATAAACCGTCCAACTGATCATGCGGAAACGTTACAGTGCCGCGCCATGCCGTGTAGCCGGCGTAGCGCAGGGGCTCTTTTCCGAAAAGTTGTTGTCGGATAATCGATTGAATCCCGTCAGCTCCCACCAATACGTCGGCGCGGAGCATACCCCCTTCGGAAAATTGGGCTGCAACACCCCGTTCATCCTGTTCAAATCCTATGCAGTGGCGACCGGTCTCCAATACCTCGTTCCCGCCTGCCTTCTCTATCAACATGGCATGCAATTCCGCCCGATGAAAACCCGCCACTGCACCGCCCAACCATTTGTTCGCGTCTGCGGGCGTGATGTTGGAAATCTGTTCCCCCTGATTCGTCCAAACGGCACCGCTGCCGACCATGCTGATTTCCTCAAGATGTTCCCCAAGTCCCAAATGACGCAAAGCTTTTTGCGCGTTTCCCCACAGAGTAATCCCAGCCCCCACTTCTCTAAGGACGGAGACTTTTTCCACAACTTTCACATGAAACCCGGCTTGTTGCAGGGAAATGGCTGCCGCCAATCCACCGATTCCGCCACCCACAACCAGAGCAGTCCGATTGCTTGTCATTCGCGTTCCCCTCCATTTTTCAAATTACAAACGAATCATCCCCGGATAGTGGCCGAGTTGTACGGAAACCGGGAATCGGCTCATGCCAACCGTCATTCTTCCTTCGTCCATCGATGTCAGTTTGGCCATCTGGACAAAGCTTTGGACCAACTCATCAGGATAAATCGCTACGTTTTGTTTAAGAAGCTCAATGCGATCCCAATCGGTCAATTCGCGAATTGGTTGGTTCCGGTCGGATATCATGAAATCGGTTGCTTCTTGAACAAGCGGCTTCTTGCTGGGATCTTTTACATCCTGGAACGGGTTGGCAAATATTGTGGTATGAAAGATTCCCGCTTCCCGAAAACGTTTTAAGGTTCGGCGTACCGCCTGCTCCGCTCCGTTCCCAAAGTTCCCCGGGACAATGCAGTAATCCGCAGACAGCTCGTCGACACTTGCAACGCCTGCCATCAAACAGTAGACATCCGAACAAATAACGAAATAGGCAGACGCGATCTTTCCATCAACTTCGAGGGTAACGCGATTCAAATAGCCGTAATCGCCCACATTCATTTTTGGAAAATTGGCCTGGTACTGCACACGCTCAAAGGATTGGGGCGTAATTTTGGCTTGCGGAGTATGAACTTTCCCTTCTTTCGTTACAATGGTCAGGACATTGTAATTGACACCTTCTTCCGCATGAGGCAGATCAATCGGAACAAGATTCATAGTGGTAATCACACTGATCGATCTGGCAGTGCAAATTTCTAACAGAAGATCCAGACCCCGTTTGGAGTTTTCTTCCGTATACGCCAAGTATTCCGGAAGCACGACAATCGAACCTGTCGGGATTTGCAGCAATTGTGTTTTTACATATTCCAGAATCTGTTGTTCGCTCGACAGCGGATATGTGAGCACATTCCAAAGGTTTGTCATATGAGGCCT
>JAGVBM010000083.1 GCA_020059765.1 Bacillota bacterium | reverse complement strand
CGGGGTCCCCACATAGCACGACTTATCACTTTAGTGATTAGCGTGACTTGTACTCTTTGAGTACGAAGTACCCGGAATCAACGGCAACGCTTTGCTTCATTCCATAGGGTGACAATTGGGGAGTAGCCAAGCGGTAAGGCAACGGACTTTGACTCCGTCATGCGAAGGTTCGAACCCTTCCTCCCCAGCCATATCTTTCAGCTTGATTCTCTAACGTTCTCCATGGTATTCTTGAATAGCATTATGCGGAAGTAGCTCAGCGGTAGAGCATCGCCTTGTCAAGGCGAGGGCCGCGGGTTCGATCCCCGTCTTCCGCTCCATTTTTCTGGGCCTATAGCTCAGTTGGTTAGAGCGACCGGCTCATAACCGGTTGGTCCCAGGTTCGAGTCCTGGTGGGCCCACCAAAGTTAACGCACCAAAACAGCCTTACGGAGCATAGCGCAGTTTGGTAGCGCGCTTGGCTTGGGACCAAGAGGTCGGGGGTTCAAATCCCTCTGCTCCGACCATAAATTCCTGCGGGCGTAGTTCAATGGTAGAACTCCAGCCTTCCAAGCTGGTCGCGTGGGTTCGATTCCCATCGCCCGCTCCACACCGAAATCCGAGTTGAAACGCAAGTTTCGACTCGGATTTAATTTTTCTGTTCAAAAAACAGCAAGCGGGGTTTGCAAGTTGTTATGGTATAATGGACAGGATATCAAAGACAGTGCCATGACGGAGAAATATTGATTCTTATAAAGGAGAGACGATTGTTGATCAAACAAAAGATTTTATTGGTGATAGGCGGAATCGCGGCCGGTGCAGCTATTGTAGGTGCGACGTGGTATATGTCGGTTAATTCGACGCTGGCGAAAATAGGTTCGGAAACCATTACTTCGACCCAACTTCGCTCCGAACTTGAAAAAGTGGGCGGGAAAAGCGTGCTCGGTCGCATGATTGATCAGGAGGTCATCCGGCAAGCGGCCAAGAAGCAAAATCTGACAGTATCGGATCAGGACGTGCAGGAGGAACTGAACAACTTCAAACAACAGTTTCCGTCAGAAGATGCGTTTAACCAAGCGCTTGCCAACGAAGGAATGACCATGGAAGAGTTCAAGAGCCAGGTGAAAGACCGGCTGTTACTGGATAAATTGGCAACTAAGGACGTTCAAGTGTCGCAAGAGGACATCAAAAAATATTATGAAGAGCACGGAAAGGAATTTGCGGAACCCGAACAAGTTCGGGCCCGCCATATTCTGGTGGATACGGAAGAAGAAGCTAAGGCGGTCTTGGATCGTTTGAAAAAGGGCGAGGATTTTGCAAAAGTCGCCCAAGAGAAATCAAAAGACACCACATCGGCCATCAAGGGAGGCGACTTGGGATTTTTTGAACGAGGCGCCATGGTTCCCGAATTTGACAAAACCGTATTTTCAATGAAGGTCAATGACCTGTCGGAGCCGGTTAAAACCCAGTTCGGATACCACATCATTCAACTCCTGGAAAAGAAAGAGGCAAAGCAGCCGACCTTGGAGGAAGTAAGTTCGAAGATTGAGAAACAATTGAAGAAGGAAAAAGCGATTCCCGTCGAGCTATTGCTTCCCGATTTGCGGAAACAGGCAGACGTGAAGATTCTGTCCGACAAATATAAGGACATCTTAAACCAGCCTGTGGTTCCGGCTCAGTAGACAGATGTGTGAGGATGGAAGAAAATGACGAATTAAAACGCTCTGATCAGAGCGTTTTTATATTATCATGATCTGCTTGTCGAATTAAATTGACCTCATGTCGAATCTTGGAGGAAAGCCTGGGGAAATTAGTAGTATTTGAATTTTGGTTTGACATAGTAAAAAAGAGTTCTATAATGAAAATGTAGTCAAAAAAACGGGGGTACTTGCCATGAAATTAACCTTGGGGCAAAAAATCCGCGAGCTTCGCATCCGTAAGGGCCTAACCCAGAGTGAGCTCAGCGAGGGTCTCGTCACTCCAAGCATGATAAGCCAAATTGAATCAGACAAAGCCAATCCGTCTCATCAACTGTTGAGTTCCATTGCGGAGAAATTGGAAACTCCAATTGAATATTTTCTAACAGATGTCGAATCCCAATTGGATAAAGTAAGCGCTTATTATGTTGCCCATGCGGTAATGTTGAAAGGCGAATATCAGCAAGCGATTGAGCTGCTGAGCCGAATTAAGGAAGCTCCTTCCACACAAATTTCGATGGCGGACATCAAATATGACCTTGCCTATTGTTATTTGCATTTGAATGAACTGGACAAGGCCAACGACTTGTTTGACGAATGCCTTGAAATTGCGATCACCGGCAAAGACAGTATCCGGATGATTACCATTATGAATCAATTGGGTACCGTCACCTTTAAGCAAAAGAACTATCCGATTGCAATCCATTACTGGAAAAAGGCATACGATCTGGCGAGCAAGGCAGCAGACGTGGATCCGTATCTGGTTGGCGAAATTGCTAACGGAATCGGGATCGTGCATAGCCAGTTTGGTGAATGGGAACAGGCGAAGGAATATTTTGCTGAAGCGGTCCGACTGTTCAAGGGAAGTCATAATATTAGCCAGATTGCAGATGTTTACGTGGAATTGGCAAAAACCTACCGAAACATCGGTGACTTTGAACGTGCGATGAATTACTCCCAATCTGCGTCCGCGCTTTACCAAGGTCTGCAATCCCTTCGCACAGTCATCGATTCGGATGCCCATTACGGAGTCGTTTTGGGTGAAACCGGTTCTGCGCTTGAGGGTATTGAAAAATTGGAAACCTGCATGGTGCTTTATGAAAATACGGGCTTCCCGGATCGTGCCGGATACGTGCATTCCGCATTGGCCCGCGCACTGTTTCAGGCCGGCGAGTATGAAAAAGCGACCGTTCATTGCGAAGAAGCCTTAAATTCCAACACCGGTGACGATTCGGAAAAAGCTACGATTTATCGAATTCTGGCGACGATTGACCTGCAGAAGGAAAAATACGATTCGGCTCTGGAATGGATCGAAAAAGCGGCTTCGATCGCCGAAAAAACTGGATCTGCCGCTGACCAGGTCAAAGTCTATTCGGTTTACGGCGACATCTACAAAAAACAAGGAATGTATCGTGAAGCGATGGAATGTCTCGAAAAAATGAATAACGCCATGCTGGAAAATTTACGCGATCAAAAAGTAATTCTATAACCTGACGGCAGCGTTACATGTCAAAAGGAGTGGGGCGATTCTGTGAGTCCCGCTCTTTCTTCGTTTGTTGCGATTTTGTTATTTGTTGCCAAACAATTTGCGACGAATGCCGAATCAGCCAGCCCCAGACGGTCAATAATCCGCCGACTGCGGCGAACAGCAGGGAATTTCCGAGTCGGAAATTCAGGTCTTCGCTAGATGCAAAAAAGAGAACACTCAACAGAAATACGGCAAAAAAACTGCCTGTCATCATGGCATACCAGGTCCATTTGCGCTGGAACACGATTCCGAACGCGATCAGCCAAAACGGGATAAACAAAAAGAAAAAGACGGCCAAATAAAAAGAAAACCACTTGTTGATCAACACCCATCCGAAATTAACATTCAGCAAAATGACAAGCAATGTGATTAAGAACACTTTGCCTGTGTCAAACAGATAGGTTTTTGCTTTGCTCTTCATCCATGATTACCCTCCCCAGATGCATCCTCTACATAGTATGGGAATTATTTGGGAATATTAATCCTTTTGGCGGTTGACTTCCGGGCGTTTGAGCTTTATCTTGTATTCTTTCACGTGGTACAATGGTAACGTATTTAGGACAGGAAGAAAGAAAATAGGGGGAAGCGGGATGCAACTGGATAAGCTTCGGGGCGACCGAACGTTAAATCAGCTATTTGAAGCGATTTTACAATTACAAACAATCGAAGAGTGCTATCAGTTCTTCGACGATCTCGCTACAGTCAATGAACTTCAATCCCTTGCCCAACGCTTGGAAGTCGCTCGCATGTTGCGGAAGAAGCATACGTACAGTCAGATTGAGGCAGACACAGGAGCCAGCACGGCAACAATCAGCCGTGTCAAGCGTTGTTTGAATTATGGAACAGACGGATACAATCTCGTTTTGGATCGATTGAATAAATGACCATTTGGCAGCAACCTTGGAAAATGTGGCGGCATGTCGTGAAATTGGATCCGGACCGTAACATCGAAGATTCGGTGCTGCGAGAGTTGCCGCATACGGGGACGGATGCCATATTCGTAGGCGGTACACAAGACATTACCTTGGAGAATACTCGCGCATTGGTCGACCGGATGCGTGCCGCGGCTCCCGGATTGCCGATTTGGCAAGAGATTTCGGAACAGCACGCGATTGTTACAGAGGTTTCAGGGTATGCAATTCCGGTGGTGCTGAACGCGGGGAATAAGGAATGGTTGATTGGCCGTCATATGACCGCCATCCGTGAATACGGTCCGTTGATACCATGGGAGCGCACCCTGATAGAAGGATATATTATCATGAATCCTGATGCGGATGTCGCGAAACGGACCCAGGCGGTGATACCCCGAAGCCCGGAAGAAGCTGCGGCTTACGCAGAGGCGGCAGAGCGTATTTTTGGTATGAAGACTCTATATGTCGAATATAGCGGACAATACGGGGATCCGGAATGGGTTCATTCGATTCGGGATGTGACCCGGCAAGCCCATCTGTTTTACGGCGGGGGGATTACAACGGCCGAACGTGCTGCGGAAATGGCCTCCATCGTCGATACGATTGTCGTCGGAAACGCTCTGTACGAGCAAGGAACTGAGATTGTCCGTGAGACTGTGAAGGCTGTAAAAGAAACCGAAAAGCCATCCTGATGCGTTTGCTCATTTGTTTGACCGCTAGGTCGCGGGTCAAACGACGCAAGGATGGCTTTGTTATGGTTTGTCATAGAAACGAAAACGACCTACAACGACATTTTGTGTTCGTCATAGATCGTTAATGCAAGGGATAATTCCGTATAGGGATCAGTATACGAGTTTGCGGCTGTTTCGTCAACGATTGTTACAACTTTGTTACACAGTTGCACAACTGCCTGTCTGTCAGAGAA
This sequence comes from Bacillota bacterium, assembly GCA_020059765.1. Taxonomy (GTDB): domain Bacteria; phylum Bacillota; class Bacilli; order Tumebacillales; family Effusibacillaceae; genus Effusibacillus. The sequence goes on along the minus strand of JAGVBM010000083.1, from coordinate 8,092 downwards.
AGGCTGCCTGTGAATGAATCCCTGCCCGTTGGAGGGTGAACCTTATTGCGAGATCAGTTTGAACACGTCCTGGAACGTGACAACAACCATCAGACCAAGCAGAAAGAGGATCCCGATCAGATTGATCGATGCTTCTTTCTCCAACGGAATCCGCTTGCCGCGACGGAGACCCTCCAGAATCAGGAATACCAAGCGCCCGCCATCAAGACCGGGGATCGGAACAAGATTCAGAACCGCTAAGTTCACGGATAAAAGCGCCATGATGAACAGATAGTGCGGTACGCCGGACTCAGACGCTTGGCCGGTGATTTGAATGATCCCGACCGGTCCGGAGAGATCCTTCATTTGGACATGTCCGGTAACCAATTGTCGAAACCCGTCAACGGTCATATAAGTCAATTGCCATGTCTTCTGAATCGCGGCTTTTGTATTCCCGAAGAATCCGCCATACCGTTCAAACACTTGTGTTCCGTCGATATGAATCCCGATGGTCGGGGGGTTGTCCCCTTGACGTGCCGGAGTTACTTGCAGATCGACGGTTTTTGAATCCCGCAGAACTTGCACCGCAACGGGGCGACCTTCATTCTTTTTGATCTCATCGGTGAAATCGACGGGTGTTTCAATTTTCTTTCCGTTGACGGCAAGCAGCCGGTCGTTGGCCTGCATCCCCGCAGATTCTGCAGGAGAACCGGCAATCACGGACGCGACAAAAATGTCTTTGATTTTGTTGGTCGGTGCCCCGTACAAGTTAATCATCAGGGTCAAAATAAGGATCGCACCGATAAAGTTCATGATCACGCCGGCCACAATCACCAAGATTCGGGCGGCTAACGGCCGGTTGTTAAAATTGTCCGGCGCATTCGCCGCTTCCGGATTGTCTTCGCCCAACATCTTGACGTACCCGCCGAGGGGAAGCCAATTTAAACGATACGCAGTTCCGTTGCGTTTATATTTCACAATGGCAGGCCCAAATCCGATTGCAAATTCTTCGACTCGGACTCCTGTTGCGCGGGCAGCCCAATAATGCCCCAACTCGTGAATAAAAATCAGGATCGAAAGGGCCAGCAACGCCATAACAATATTCATCAGCGACATCTCACTCCTTATAGGACTAGGTTTGACCCAGATGTTTCAATCTATGCATGAAACTGTCAACGCATTCTGTTGAAGTCGTATATTAGTATATCATGTATTATTGATTGTGCACGAGGTGAGTTTATTAGAGGGGGGTGATCGAGTGGCAAGGCTGACGCTGGTGATAGGGCTGCCGGGAAGCGGGGCGTCAAAACGGGCGGAACAAACGGCACAGGAGAGAAATGCACGGCTTGTGACTGGCAGCGGGGAATGGGATGAATTGCGGCAGAATGCCGAGCGATGGCTGGCGCAAGGCGAGAATGTGGTGGTCCAGGCTTTTCTGCGGTCGCCTAAGAGCAGGGCGTCTTTTCTGCAGATGGCGAGAACGCGCAAAGCCGACACGGAAATTGTATTTGTCAACGCCAATCTGGAACGAGTTTTGGAACGGGTCGCAACATTTGGCCGCTTGCCGGAAGCGCAGGTCCGCAAGATGCATCGACATTTGCAAATTCCCACCTATGCGGAAGACGTGGATCGGATCGAGATTCGGCAGGAAGCGGAAGTGAACGAGCAGGCTCGGGACATGTTACACAAGCGGGAACGGGAATTCATCGACAGTCCCGGTTCATTCATGCAGCAATTGCAGGAACAGAACGTGTTAACGCAATGGATTCCCGAGTATATGGGAACGATCGGACTCGATCAGCACAGCCCCTATCACACGTACAACGTATTTGATCATATTCTGCTGGCGAGTTCTTTTGTTGCGGGAACCAACGCGAAGATCGTATGGAGCCTGCTGTTGCATGATATCGGCAAAGGATTCCCCGGCATCAAACAGTTTCTTGGAACCTTTGTCAAACCCTACGGCCCATATCAGAAAAAAGACAGGGTGGCAATTGAAAACGGCGAGCTGATTCGTGACGGGAAAGATTCCGGCTCTTTTTATCTGGTCGACGGGCAAAAAATTCCGAAGGACTGCATCAAGACCGACTTGGTCGGTCATTTCTACGATCACGAAAATGTGGGCGCTCAACTGGCTTTGTTGATCTTGACGAGACTGGGGTATTCGCTGGAATTCGCCCATGAGGTTGCCGCGTTGATTCAGTTTCATATGACGATGCCGCGCAATTTGGATACGATTCAGCCGGACGCATTAAAAAAATGGTATGCCAAAGTGGGAAAATACGCTCCCGAGTTGATGATGGTGCGGATGGCGGATGATCGTGCGAAATAAAAAAGGCCCTTTTTTGCGGAAAAGGAGTCTTTTTTTACATTGAGATATGTTACAATGAAAAAATAGAGAACACGAACGTGTGTTTGACAGGAAACTGTTTCAGGCGGTGGCAAAATGATTTCAGCAGGCAGTGCGGACGCAATTTTGAACGGTATGAATCCTCAGCAGCAGAAGGCGATTTTACATAAAGACGGTCCGGTGTTGATCCTGGCTGGCGCCGGTTCCGGCAAAACCAGCACGCTGACAAGACGGATCGCCTATTTGATGTATGCCCATCGAGCGGCTCCCTGGTCGATTTTGGCGATTACGTTTACCAACAAAGCGGCCCGGGAAATGCGGGATCGCGTTGAACAATGGGTCGGCGGCGGCGCGGCTGACATGTGGGTGTCCACGTTTCACTCGATGTGTGTGCGAATCTTGCGCAAGGACATTGAAAAAATCGGCTATGGCTCATCTTTCACGATACTCGATGCGGCAGACCAATTGACGGTGGTCAAGCAAAGTCTGGCAGAATTGAATCTGGATTCCAAGAAGTTCGAACCGCGGGCGATTCTCAGCCATATTTCCGACGCGAAGAACCAACTGCTAGGCCCGAAAGCTTACGCAAAGCGTGCCAACGGCTTATTCGAACAGGTGGCGGCCGATGTGTACGAACTGTATCAAAAACGGCTGCGCGCCAACAACTCGCTTGACTTTGACGATTTGATCATGAAGACGGTGGAATTGTTTGAAACTGACCCGTCAACACTTGAATTTTACCAGAACAAATTTCACTATATTCATGTGGACGAGTACCAGGATACCAACCATGCCCAATACCGTCTGATCCATTTGCTCGCCGCGAAACGGCGGAACTTGTGCGTCGTCGGGGACACGGATCAATCGATCTACGGCTGGCGGGGAGCGGATATCTGGAATATCCTCAACTTTGAGAAAGACTATCCGGATGCCATGATCATCAAGCTGGAGCAGAATTATCGCTCTACCAAAGGGATTTTGAAGGCCGCCAACGCGGTAATCGAGAACAACACCCAGCGCAAGGAAAAGAATCTTTGGTCGGACAAGCCGGAGGGCGAACCGATCGTCTTGTACCGGGCCATGAACGAGCATGAAGAGGCCTATTTTATCGTACAGCAGGTGCAAAAAGCGTTGGACGAAGGGTTCTCGTACCGGGATTGCGCCGTACTATACCGTACGAACGCCCAGTCGCGGGTGGTCGAGGAAGTGTTCCTCAAATCCACCGTACCCTACACGATTGTCGGCGGCATCAAGTTCTATGAACGGAAAGAAATCAAAGACGTGCTGGCCTATCTTCGGTTGATTGCCAACATGAACGACGATCTGTCCTTGGCGCGGATCATCAATGTGCCGAAGCGGGGAATCGGGGACAGCACGCTGGACAAAATCCGTGCCTATGCTTCTCAGCAGGGCATGTCCCTGTTTTCGGCGATGCTCGAAGTCGAACAGATCGGATTGTCGGCGCGCTTTGTAAAAACGATCCAAGAGTTTGTTCTGCTGATTCGCAATTTGGCGACACAGCAGCAATACCTGTCCGTCACCGAACTGACGGAAGAAATGTTGCAGATGAGCGGCTACCGTGCCGAATTAAAAGCGGAAAAAACGATCGAAGCGGAAACCCGCCTCGAAAACTTGGACGAGTTTTTGTCTGTTACGCAGGAATTTGACAAAAAATATCCGGGGGAAGGCTTGTTGACTTTCCTGACGGAAGTGGCGCTGGTGGCCGATGTGGACCAGATGCAGGAGGGAACGGATGCGGTCACATTGATGACGCTGCATGCGGCGAAAGGATTGGAGTTCCCGGTCGTATTTCTGGCAGGGCTGGAGGAAGGAATCTTTCCCCACATGCGAACTTTGGACGATCCGGACGAAATGGAAGAAGAACGGCGCTTGTGCTATGTGGGAATTACCCGGGCGGAAGAAAAACTCTATCTGACAACCGCTTTCAACCGAACCTTATTCGGACAAACACGCAGCAATATGGAATCCCGTTTTCTGAAGGAAATTCCGGCTGAGCTTGTAGAAGTGACGGGGGTCATGAACCGAACGGGAACCGGGTACAGCGGCGGGGGACGTTACGGAACAGAAAGCTACGGCCGGTACGGCAACGGTCGGTACAGTAACGGTCGATCCGGAGGCAGCGGTGCCAGCGTGGGCCAGGATGCCCGCAATATCACCAATATTCCAAAAGGATTTGGCGCCGATCTGTCGATCGCCTGGGAAATCGGCGATCAAGTGAAGCACAAGTCGTGGGGCGACGGTACAATACTCGAACGGGCAGGCGAGGGAGAAGATCTGGAACTGACGGTTCAGTTTGCTCCTCCTACCGGCGTTCGCAAGCTGCTGGCTCGATTCGCCCCGATTACCAAACCATAAGCTCGCATACAAAAGACTTGGACAGGCAGAATTGTGACGAGGTGAAACAATGACTCGGGAACAGGCAATGGGACGGATCGCTCAATTGCGATCTGTGATTCAAGAACATGACTACAAGTATCACGTGCTCGATCAACCTTCGATCAGCGACTTTGAATACGATCAACTGATGCAGGAGTTGATCGCGCTGGAAACGGCCCATCCGGACCTGATTACGCCGGATTCACCGACGCAAAGGGTCGGCGGACAATTGCTGGAAGGGTTTGAGAAGGTGACCCACAAAGCGCCGATGTTGTCACTCTCTAACGCTTTTGGGGCGGAGGATTTGCGGGATTTTGACCGGCGCGTGCGCTCTTTGATAGCCGGTGAATCTTTTGATTATGTGGCGGAATTGAAGATTGACGGGTTGGCGGTTTCCCTGATTTATGAGAATGGGGTGTTTGTCCGAGGCGCGACCCGCGGTGACGGAGAGGTGGGGGAAGACATTACCGCCAACCTGAAAACGATCAAGTCGCTCCCTCTGGTTCTGCCGCGCTCGTTGACTATTGAAGTGCGCGGCGAAGCGTACTTGCCGAAACGAGAATTTGAGCGGATCAATCGGGAACGGGAAGCGGCCGGGGAAGCGCTGTTCGCCAATCCGCGAAATGCGGCTGCCGGCTCCCTCCGTCAATTGGATCCGAAGATTGTGGGCAGGCGCAACCTGTCGATTTTCACCTATGCCATCGGATCGATTGAAGGGGAAGCTGTGGAAACTCACGCCAGCGGAATGAATCTGCTGCAAAAACTCGGTTTCAAGGTCAATCCGGAACGGAGGCGGCTGCCGGATATTGACGCGGTGATCGAGTTTGTCGAATCGTGGACGGGGGAACGCCGGGCCACGCTGCCCTATGAAATTGACGGAATTGTGATCAAGGTCAACCAGACCTCTTTCTATCCGCGGCTCGGTACGACCGCCAAGAGTCCCCGATGGGCGATCGCCTACAAATTCGCGGCGGAACAGGCAGAGACAGTTCTCCGGGATATCATCGTAAACGTCGGACGGACAGGCGCCGTGACACCTACGGCGGTTCTGGAGCCGGTACGGTTGGCGGGCACGACGGTTTCCCGTGCGACTCTGCATAACGAAGACATGATCCGCGAACTGGACGTGATGCTGGGAGATACGGTCGTCGTCCAGAAGGCGGGGGACATCATCCCGGAGATTGTGCGTGTTGTAACGGACAAAAGAACGGGTGACGAACGTCCCTTTTCGATGCCGACCCATTGTTCGGAGTGCGGGGCGGAGCTGATCCGGTTTGCGGGAGAAGCGGCCATCCGTTGCATCAATCCCCAATGTCCGGCTCATAACCGGGAAGGGATCATTCATTTCGTGTCCCGTGACGCGATGAACATTGACGGCTTGGGAGAACAGATTGTCACCCAATTGTTTGACAGCAAGCTGGTGCAGGATCCGGCCGATCTGTACAGTTTGTCGATGGAAGATCTGCTGCCGCTGGAACGGATGGGGCAAAAATCGGCGCAAAACCTGCTGGATTCGATTGCAAGATCGAAAGAAAATTCGCTGGAACGTCTGATCTTCGGGCTGGGGATCCGGTTTATCGGGGAGAAGGCGGCGAAAGTGCTGGCCGATCATTTTGACACGCTGGACGGATTGATGCAGGCTTCGCTGGATGAAATGGTTGCAGTACCGGAAATCGGACCGAAAATGGCCGAATCAATCAAGGAATACTTCGCTCAGGAAAGTACCCAACGGGTGATCGAAAAGCTGCGCCGTGCAGGGGTCAATTTTGCCTACAAGCGGCCGACTGTCATGATGTCTGAAGACTCTCCGTTCTCTGGCAAGACTTTTGTCTTGACCGGCACGCTGGCATCGATGGATCGCAAGGAAGCGGGCCGCCTGATCGAACAACGGGGCGGCAAGCTGACCGGATCGGTTTCCAAGAATACCGATTATCTGCTGGCCGGCGAGAAGGCCGGGTCCAAACTTGACAAAGCGAGAGAACTTGGCGTGAAAGTGCTGGATGAAGCCGCATTCCTAGAGTGGCTGGGAATCGAGTGAGAGAAACGGGCCAGATGCGTCAGATGCGGCACCATTCGATGAATGCTGTCGCATCCGCCAGGTTGTCCAGCAGCAGGTCCGGCTTTGCAGCCGCCAATTCTTCATGGGAACCGCCTCCGGTTTTGACAGCAGCCACTTGTGCGCCGATCCGACGCGCCGCTTCGATGTCTTTGACCGTGTCGCCGATCACAATCACTTGTTCCGGAGCAAAGTCCTCCCGATAATGGCTGCGTGCCCGCGCAACGCCTGTCTGCAGCACTTGGTATCGTTCGGCGATCGATTCACTGAATCCGCCGACCGGGAAAAAACGGTTCAAAGCAAACAGATCCAGCTTAATGCGGGCTCCCGGTTCGAGATTGCCCGTCCCCAGGGCATTATGCAAACGGGCATCTTGTTCCGCCAGTTGCAAGACCTGCAAAACGCCGGGCATAAGTTCCGCAATGGAAAGTTCCGTTTTCAATGTTTGGCAATAGGCGTCAAAGAACTCCGGCAAGCGGGATACGTCCGCCGCTTGTTCTTGAAACACGGAGAATATGATGTTGTAATCCAAACCTCCTGCCATACTGAGATTGTCAAAAGCGTCTTCGACACCGAACATTTCACGGAACGTCCGGTTCATGGCCCGTTTGCCGGTACCCTTGGCGCGAATCATCGTTCCGTCAATGTCCCACAACAGCAATTTTTTGCGCATACATGTCCTCCCGACAGGTAATCGTCTGCTTCGATGATTCCCAGTTTGCTGTGTCCGTTCAGTCTTTTAGGACAGGCGGGTCATCCCGTCCTGGTCCCGCCAATGCAGCAAAAATTGGTCAACAGCTGCGGACTGGGGCAGCCGCAGCAGATCATCCGGAGTTCCTTCTGCAGCGACCCGTCCATCCATCAAAATCAAGGCCCGATCCGTCAACCTTTCCATATCGCGGAAATCATGACTGACAAGAACCACGGCCGTCTTTGCAATCGTCAGGACATCCGCCAGATCCCGCCGCAGCATCTCTTTGGTCGGGGCATCCAAAGCGGAAAACGGTTCATCGAGAAAAATCAGGTCCGGTTCGAGCACGAAAGCCCGTGCCAAACTGACGCGCTGGGCTTCCCCGCCGGACAATGACCTCGCTTGCCGATCTGCCAGATGGGAAATGCCGAACAGTTCAAGCCATTGTTCGACACGCCGACGGATGTCTGATTGGGGAACGCCCCGCATGTTCAGCCCGGAGGCCACGTTCTCGAAAACGGTGGTCCGGAACAACAGCGGGGGGCGGGCGACACGGTTTCTGGACTATGAAGGTTACGAGCCGATGGCGCTGAAGGTAATGGCGGAGATTGGACGCGGG